>URQG01000168.1 GCA_900549895.1 uncultured Lachnobacterium sp. | reverse complement strand
GATCTACACGCGTAAGATCGTCGGCAGCGTCAGATGTGTATAAGAGACAGTTACTTGACGCAGTAATTTGCCGGTGTTATTATTTAACGCATGCAAATACATAACAATGTTAACAAATATAAAGAGATGAAGGAGTATAAAATGGGAACAACGTATGAAGAACTGTTTCGGGCAATGAGTCAGTTTCGGAAACTTAAGTTTAGTGATATGTTTCCGAATATCAGCCGGGCAGAGTTTTTTACGATGAGTATGATTATGGATAAAGGGGAGAATGGAAAGATTACGATTTCTGAGCTCGCGACAAAAGCGCATGTGCTTCCGCCGGCTATGTCAAGAACGCTCCGCGGACTTGAAAATAAGGGATATGTGGAACGCAATGTGAATAAACAGGACCGTAGAAATACGTATGTGGAATTGACAGAGCAGGGGAAAAAGATTACTTTGCAGACAAGAACATCCATGTGCGAATTCGGACGTGCGGTTATGGAGCAGGTTGATGAAGAAGAAATGAAGCGTTTGATCTCTTATTTGAATCATATATATGTAATTGCGGAAAAAGAAATAAAGACTAGAAAGACTGAGGACAGAAAGGAGCAAGAGGATGAAGAGCATATTTAAGAACATGCTTCCATACTGGAAAGCGATCTTGATCATCATCGCATTGTTATTTGTGCAGGCATGGTGTGATCTGTCGCTTCCGTCTTACACATCAGATATTATTGATGTTGGAATTCAGAACAAAGGTGTAGAACATGTTGTCCCGAAGGCTGTTACAGAAGATGAATTTGAGACAGCACAGTTTATCATGACGGATGATGAGACGAAAACGTGGAAGAACGCATATACACTTGAAGACGGAATATACAAGCTTACAGAAGATTCCGATAAAAAGCTGAATGAAATCGATGAGCAGATGGTATTACCGTTGATCATGAATTACCAGATGAGTGCAATGGAAGAGGATACGTTTAAATCTCTGATTGCAAAACAGATGGGAAAAGACAAGTCGGAACTTTCTGATATGTCGATTGAGCAGATCGGACAGATGATGGGAGTAGAGTTAAAGTCTTTTAAGCAGGAAAAAGAAGACGATGATGGAAACAAGCGCGAAGTAAACTGTGTGGATGTCCGCCCGATTTTCAAGCAGATGCTTGATGCGGGAATGATGGATAAAAAAACGGTTCTTGCATTGCGTGATCATATGGAAGACACGATTGATACCATGGGAAGTTCACTGGTAAAAGCAATGGGCGTGGCTTACGCGGTATCCTGCGATAAGGCTGCAGGTCTTGATGTGGATCATATTCAGAAAAGCTATCTGCTTTCGGCAGGTCTTAAGATGGTTGGTATGGCTTTCTTAATGGGAATCGTGACCGTCCTTGTCGGACTGTTTGCTTCCAGAGTCGGAGCGGGAATCGGTATGACACTTCGAGGAAAAGTATTTAAGCAGGTTGTTGGATTCTCAAATGCGGAGATGGATAAGTTTTCCACAGCTTCTCTTATTACACGAAGTACAAACGATATTCAGCAGATTCAGATGGTTTCTGTCATGCTGCTTCGAATGATTGCTTACGCTCCAATCCTCGGAATCGGCGGTGTGCTTAAAGTTATGCAGACCGGCGCCGGAATGGGTTGGATCATTGTTCTTGCAATCATTGTTATTCTTGGATATGTCATGATCCTTATGTCTGTGACAATGCCAAAGTTTAAACTGATGCAGAAACTGGTTGATAATGTAAACCTTGTGTCACGTGAAATCTTAACCGGACTTTCTGTAATCCGCGCGTTTGGACGGGAAAAGAAAGAAGAGGAACGTTTTGATGTTGCGAACAGGGACCTCACAAAGACCATGCTTTTTACCAACCGTGTTATGACGTTTATGATGCCTGGTATGATGATGATCATGAATGTTCTGACCGTTGGAATCGTATGGGTTGGTGCGCACAAGATTGATGGTGGAACGATGCAGGTTGGTGCGATGACGGCGTTTATCACATATGCGATGATGATTGTGATGTCATTTTTAATGTTGACAATGATGTCGGTCATGCTCCCGAGAGCTGCAGTTGCAGCGGATCGAATTGATGAGGTTATTCAGACTCCATCTTCGATTCGAGACAGTGAGCATCCGGAAGAATTGACAGAGCACAATGGCGTCATAAGATTTAATCATGTTAATTTTAAGTATCCCGGAGCGGAAGAAGATGTCCTTCATGATATCGATTTTGTGGCAGAACCCGGTAAGACTACGGCAATTATCGGCAGTACCGGCTGCGGTAAGTCGACGCTTGTGAATCTGATACCTCGTCTTTACGATGTGTCTGACGGAAGTATTACATTGGATGGAAAAGATATTCGTGCCATTAAGATGTCGGATCTGCGAGATGAGATAGGATTTGTTCCGCAAAAAGGCGTGCTTTTCTCAGGAACGATTGCTTCGAACGTAAGATTTGGCAAAGATGATGCAACGGATGAAGAGATACAGAAAGCGGCTGAGATTGCACAGGCTACAGAATTTATCGAGGCAAAAGATGATAAATATGACAGCGCGATCGCACAGGGCGGAAGCAACGTGTCCGGTGGACAAAAGCAACGTCTTGCAATTGCCAGAGCAATTGCCAAGGATCCTAAGATTTTTATTTTCGATGACAGTTTTTCGGCACTTGATCTAAAGACAGATGCCACACTGCGTAAAGCTTTGGGAGACAATGTAAAAAACAGTACCGTTATGATTGTTGCGCAACGTATCAGTACGATCCTTCATGCAGAACAGATTCTTGTTCTTGATGATGGAAAAATTGTCGGTAAGGGAACGCATGAAGAATTGATGAAGTCCTGTGAGGTATATCAGCAGATCGCGAAGTCGCAGTTATCCGCAAAAGAGTTGGGGCTTGAAGAAAGTGAGGTGGCTTTACATGAGTAATCAGGATATGAAACATACGCCTCAAAGAAGAAGAGGCCCGATGGGGCGAGGAATGCAGCCGGGCGAGAAACCTAAGAATTTTAAAGCATCCATTAAAAACTTAATTCAGTATATAGCAAAATACAAGATTGGAATTATTGTTGTAATGCTTTTTGCAGCATGTTCAACGGTATTTACTGTAGTCGGACCGAAGATTTTGGGTAAGGCAACGACCACACTGACAGAAGGTCTTATGGCCAAAATCCAGAGAACCGGAAGCATTGATTTTGGCAAAATAGGCTCCATTCTTTTGTTTGTACTCGGTTTGTATCTTTTGAGTGCTATCTTTTCTTTTGTTCAGGGATGGATCATGACCGGCATCACACAGAAAGTGTGTTATCAGCTCAGAAAAGAAATCTCTGAGAAAATCAATCGTATGCCGATGAAGTATTTTGAAAGCCGTACTTATGGTGAAGTGCTGTCCCGCATTACGAATGATGTGGATACGCTCGGTCAAGGATTAAATCAGAGTATAACAACAATTATTACGGCAACGGCTACGATGATCGGTGTATTGATCATGATGATCAGTATTTCGCCGCTTATGACTTTGATTGCTATTGTAATTCTTCCTATTTCAATGGCATTGATCAGTCTGGTTACGAAGAAATCACAGAAGTTTTTCCGCAATCAGCAGGAATATTTAGGACATATTAACGGTCAGGTAGAAGAAGTATATGGCGGACATCTTGTAATTAAGGCATTTAATCGTGAAAAAGATACGATTGAGGAATTTGACCGTACGAATAAGATTCTTTATGATTCTGCATGGAAGTCCCAATTTTTATCCGGAATGATGCAGCCGATCATGATGTTTGTCGGAAACCTTGGATATGCTTCGGTAGCATTAACCGGTGGATTGCTTGCAATCAAAAATATCATTACGATCGGGGATATCCAGGCGTTTATCCAGTACGTGAAGAATTTTACGCAGCCGATTCAACAGATTGCGCAGGTGATCAATATGGTTCAGTCTATGTCAGCAGCTTCGGAGCGCGTGTTCGAGTTCCTTGAAGAAGAAGAGGAAGATCAGATCGTTGCCAATCCGGCAGATATTTCAAAGATTACCGGTGAGGTTACGTTTGATCATGTTCATTTTGGATATGATCCTGAGAAGATGATTATTCATGATTTCAGTGCACATGTATTACCGGGACAAAAAATTGCAATTGTCGGACCTACGGGAGCCGGCAAGACCACAATGGTAAAACTTTTGATGCGTTTCTATGATGTCAATTGTGGAGAAATCAGGTTAAATGACAGTAATATCAAAGATTTTAACCGTAGAGAACTTCGAGATGCCTTTGGTATGGTACTGCAGGATACATGGTTGTTTAAGGGAACCATCATGGAGAATATCCGGTATGGTCGTCTTGATGCAACGGATGAGGAAGTAATCGCTGCAGCGAAAGCAGCCAGAGCGGATCACTTTATTAAGACGCTACCCGGTGGATATCAGATGGAACTGAATGAGGATGCCAGCAACGTATCGCAGGGACAGAAGCAGCTTCTTACGATTGCGCGAGCAATCCTTGCCAATAATAAAATTCTGATTCTGGATGAGGCAACTTCGTCGGTTGACACAAGGACCGAGATTGAAATTCAGAAAGCAATGGATAATCTTATGCGCGGAAGAACAAGTTTCGTCATTGCACATCGCCTTTCGACAATCAGAGATGCAGATCTGATCCTTGTCATGAAAGATGGAGATATTATTGAACAGGGTACCCATGAGACACTCCTTGCGAAAAACGGATTTTATGCAGAACTTTATAATTCTCAGTTTGAGGAAGCCAGTTAATGCTGGCTTCCTTTGTTTTGTAACGCAGAAAAGATTTTGTAAATAAATTGTTCGGAATTCATTGTAAAAATTGTTACAATGTAATATATTATTTT
>URQG01000167.1 GCA_900549895.1 uncultured Lachnobacterium sp. | reverse complement strand
ATACTACATAAGCTCAATATTTAATTTATTCTACATTTTTTAGTGCGGTATCCATCGGAACTTTCTTGATTCGCCGGAAATCAAGGAACATTACGATGATATATCCGATCAATACGAACGCAAACATTTTCATGTAACCGATTGTTTCCATATGGAAGGCGAACCAGCCACTGTATGTTGCGAGAATTTCTTTCCATGCAAAGTTCATGACCCACACGCCGATCGCCACGGTCAACGCATCAATAACGACAACCACAATGGAAGTCGAAAGCAAATAGAGGCTTGCAATCTCACGATTCTCGTAACCTAAGATCTTCGTCATGGAAATCGCATTTTCATTCTTCTCAATAATCAGCTTCGTCAGAAGGTAGATCATCACCATGGAAAGCAGGATACATAGGACCTGGAAATACTGCATGTATGAGCCCATCGAGTGATCCAGCTGATCACACATCTTTGTGATATCGCGCTTGGTAATTGTCGATGCGATCATGTCATCATCGATGTCCGTGATCTTCGTGTCTGAGAAAAAGCCGGTGAATGCACCATCATCGAGATCGAACACTTCGCGGTACTGCTCGATCGGCATAAATACGGCAATCGTCTGACAGTGATCAAAGATACCGCAAACTTTAAATTTATAAGTATCGTCCGTATATTTTTCCTCAAGCTTAATGGTATCACCCACTGCGATATTGTACTTATCCGCATAAGATGCCGAGATATACACCTCGTTCTTCTTCATCGACTCCAGATCCGGAATCTCAATGTATTTGCTGTCATCGGAGATACCGTAGGTTGAGATTTCCTCGTCCAATGCATCCGACCGTTTCACAAGCGACTTCATCGCAAATGTTTCCGCATCTTTATTGTCGGTTGCCACCGTTGATCCGTCCGCATTCTGATAGGTTTTCAACACATACTGATACTTTGTGAACATGAGGTCTGCCGCATTCTTCTGATAATAACTGAGTGTATCCGGCATACCAACCGCCATCGCCAGCATGACCATAATAAAGCAGATGCCGACAAACAGAATCAGGTAGTTTGCCACATTCTGAAACATGATACGCACGCGGAAACGGCTGAAAAATTTCCAATGTGGCAGGCGGATTGCTTTCTGTCGTTTTGACTTCTTTAAGTCGTGGCGCAGAAACTGCAGCGGTGTATGCCGCATCATGCGCACGATCACGATCAGATTGACCACAAACATCAGAATGATCGGAATCACCGTTGTCTTGACAAACGCATCCGGATTCCAGATCGTCTCGTAGGTCGGCAGGCTGTAACTGTTGTAATACATGCCGACCACAACATTTTTAAACACCGTATATCCAAGGATATTTCCGACGATTGCCGCACAAAATGTCACGATCACCGGCATGGATAAGTAGTGTCTTACCAGCTCGCCTCGTGTATAACCGGACGCGCGGAGCGTTCCGATCGTGGAGGACTCTTTTGCGATCGTATTGCTGATCGTAACGCCGAAGATAAACGCAATAATCACGATCAGGATGTCTAAGATAACACCGCCCATCGACAGATCCGATCCCATATCATCCGGTGCAAAATTAATTGCCGGGTTGCCGTATGCCGGAACATAATCCTTGAGTTCATTGCCGTAAAGCATCGTCTGGGCTGCCAGCATCTTGCGGAAATCATCGGATAGCGCCTTTTCCTCCTTCTCATCCGAAGGGGCATCCTCATACTTCCATGCATATGCATAATGGATCGATGCATCAAGCCGGTCGAAGCCTTTCTCCGTGACCATCGCCACATCAAACCTGATTGCATCAAACATAAGATCCGAAGTTTTCTCATGGAGTGTCGAATAGTTGACATATGCGATCAGCCCGACTACTTCAAATTCTTCGCCGCCAACGCCGATCGTGTCACCGACCTTCACGCCGACATTGTCCGCATGCATACGGTCCACAGCAATCTCATTTTCCTTCTCCGGCAGGCGTCCGTCCAGCACGCACGCCAGATTGATGTCCGTTGTCTTTTGGAAAATACGAATCGTTCCGTCCGATTTGCCATCGTTATTGTTGTCTTCCTTCTCGTTGCGGAAGAAATTCTCGTAGAGTGTGACGGGAACATCCTTTGCTTCTTCGTCATCTGTTTCTGTTTTCGCTGAGACTGCTGCTTTTGCGTTTGTAGTATCTCCATCCGCCTCATTTGTGGACGCAGCAGCCAATGCCATCACTTCTGACAGATCAACCTGCTCGCCTTTTTCCACGTCCTTAAGCAAATCCGCATCCGCCTTATCCATCCACTCGAAATGACCATCCTCGCGCTTGTATTTCGTCACACTTTCATCCGCCGCGGTCATCATGCTCTCATTCGCAACATACATTCCCGATACAAATCCGATCGTCAGCACGAGAAACGCAAAGACAACCAGATACTTTTTCCAGTCTCCGATCAATTCCTTGGGAATACGCTTGATCAGGGGATTTCTTACTCGATTCTTCTTCATAACGCACCCCTTACCACTCGATGTCCGCTGCCGAGATCTTGTGCTCATTGATGTCATTGTGGCGCACCGCACCGTCGCGAAGCTTGATGATATGGTCCGCCATATTCTTGATTGCCTCGTTGTGGGTTACCATGATGATCGTGTTGCCGTACTTTGCATTGACATCCTCGATCAGCTTTAAGATTTCCTTGGAAGTGTTGTAATCGAGTGCTCCGGTCGGCTCGTCACAGAGCAGGATGTCCGGATTCTTCACGATCGCGCGGCCGATCGAAACACGCTGCTGCTGCCCGCCGGACAACTGGTTCGGCAGCTTGTGGCGATGCTCGTACAGACCGAGCGTATGTAAGAGATCATCGATATCGAGCGGGTTATCGGACAGATACGCGCCGACCTCGATATTCTCCTTCATATTCAGATTCGGGATCAGATTGTACATCTGGAACACATAGCCGAGATGCTTTCTGCGGTACTGCGTCAGCTTCTTCTCGCTCATGTCCTCAAGCTTGTCACCCGCGATCGAGATGTAACCGGAATCTGCGTGATCAATTCCGCCGATAATATTAAGCAGCGTCGATTTGCCCGATCCGGAAGGTCCCAAAAGCACGCAAAATTCGCCCTTTGACACGGAAAAATTCATTCCGCGCAACACTTCCTGCCGGGTTTCGCCACTGCCGAAACCTTTCTTTAAGTCTACAATTTCCAAAAATTGCTTTGTATCGTTTGCCATAATTACTCCCTTCTTTCCACATTCCTATACAGGATTCATCGTTTGGTTAGTTTTAACTAATCTTCAGTTTCATTATAGCTGAAGTAAACATATGAGCAAGTGTTCAAATGATACATTTTATCATTAAGCACTTTTTCGGAAAATTGTGGAAATATTCTATTGAAAATCTGTATCATCTTTGTTGATTATTGCGAAACATCCGCGGATTTTTTTCGAAATGAATTTCAGAAATAAAAAAGCCCCACGCATTGTAATTCGTTTTACAAAATTACTGCGTGGAGCGATGCTTTTTTATCGAATAAGAAAATGCGGAGAAAGTGTATACTCCTTGCCTCCTGCCCAGACCTTTACATTGATGCGGTAATCCCCCGGCTCCAATTCTCCATACAAATACGACCAGTCATACTCATGAGAGACACCGTCCTCCTGTGGAATCACAATTCCAATATCTTCAAATGCAACATCATCTTTTGCATCAAGTGCTTCCCACTGATTCCCATTCTTCTTCTCAATGGAGAAATACTCACCTGTCATATACTCGCCTTCCAGCTGCGGGGCATATCGCATAAATTCAACCGTTGCCGCTGTCTTCGACACTTTCCTGATGACCGTCTGCACACTAATCTCATCATTGCCGGAATCTTCATCATACACACCGATTGCGCCCGTCTGCGCACTCGCATCATACTGCAGTGTATCAAGGATCTGCATCACCTGATCTCCATATGTGAGTAAATTCGTTTCCTCTTTATTCTTACTGTCATCCTGTTCTGTCGCAATTTCTGAATCCTTCCCCTCGGTTTCACGATTCGTTGCATCAAGATTCCACCATGCATCCACATCCCAGGTCTCTGCCACGATTTTCTCGTTATCTCCGCGAAATACAACATACGACCAGATTTTACTTCCATCATAATAACCGATATTGGCATCCGCACCGGCAACCGTCTCATGTTTCTCTTCCAGACCGGTTCCACACACACCAAACGCATCACTATAACCGATTTCTACACACCCTTTCTGTCCCACCGGACAGATCTGAATTCCGTATGAACTGCCGAACAACGCATCATCGCCGGCAGAACACTCATGGTACTCCCAGCCGTCCGGAATCGTAAGCGTGATCGAACCGTAAGGACCGGGCTGCGTTACGGTTGTGCCTTTTGTCTCCTGTAAATCCACCTGCGTTGCTCCTTCATCCGGTTTTTCCTTCTCGTCCGTCGTAATCTCTGTTCCATCCGCCACCGGCTGCGTGCTCTCAAGCGGCAATGTTGCAACACCTCTGCATCCGGTCGTTGCGAGAACCGTTGCGGTCAGCGTGAGCGCCGAAATCATATTGGGTAAAATGCGTTTTCTCATCCTATCATCCTCCTCAGCAAAATCTTACGATTTAGAAGTTATTCAATTGAATTTCTTTCTACTCTGTAAGTGTTGCAGAAGTATTACTTTGTTGCAATAATTTTCACGAATTACGATCAAAAATCTGTTGTTCCAACAAACACTTCATATATTTTCTGATAACGATAGCCTTTTTTGACCATTGTAGAATCCGGTATAATCACATTTAAATCTACCAGCTGATTTATTATTTTAGATACAACATTTGTTGATACACCGGACATTTCCTGCACTTCCTTTTTTGTGAAAACGATTTGCT
>URQG01000166.1 GCA_900549895.1 uncultured Lachnobacterium sp. | reverse complement strand
TGTTATAACATCAATTTTTAATTGTCAACAAGAATTTAAGATCAAAATAAAGAAACATGAGGGAGAAATATGGACGCCAAAGACGTTGAAAAACATTTGGGACACAAGTTTCGGATTATTCACAATATGATCGATAAGTATTTTGAAAAGAGATGCGATGATTCCATTCATTATCTGACACGTGTGCAGTGTGCAACATTATATTATTTGTATGATCATAGAGATCAAAATGTGTTCCAAAAGGATATCGAAGCTGCGTTCAGCATTACAGGAGCTACTGCAACAAATATTTTAAAAGGTCTTGAGCGGCAGAAATTAATTATGAGAGAACCGATGCCGGAGGATGCAAGGCTTAAGAAGATCGTGCTGCTCGAGAGCGGGGTGGCATGTCATAAGCAGGCATACCGTAACATGATTCATATGGAAGAAACGCTGGCCGCGGGATTTTCCGAGGAGGACTTGGAAACGTTGCGCAATATGTTGGACCACATAATTGCCAATCTGGAAGGATTACAGGAAATCCGCTGCGAAAAAATGTAAAAAGACCACATAATCTTGGCTGCCTCTTATTGACAAAGCACAATATATAGTGTAATCTTGTAAATGCGAATAAATAATACTAGATATTGTGGAGTGTGTGAGGTTTTCGGTGAAAACCTCACATATAGCGTTCAGCTGTCTGTGAAGGCCAAACATGCAGGCTGGCGATCAATGTTTTGGAGGATAGACAATGAAAATTATTAAACGAAGCGGCAGCGAAGCTGTATACGATTCAAATAAGATCATAGCTGCTGTACAGAAAGCCAATGCATCGGTCATTGACTACGAAAAACTGTCGGATGAACAGATCAAAGAGATTGCGGACAACGTAGAGACTGCATGCGAGAACATGAAGCGTTCCCCGAGTGTGGAGGAAATTCAGGATATGGTGGAGAACCAGCTGATGAACAAGCGTGCCTTCACCGTTGCGCGTAACTACATTACATACCGTTACAAGAGAGCACTTGTGCGTAAATCCAATTCCACGGATCAGCAGATCTTAAGTCTTCTCGAGTGTAATAACGAGGAAGTCAAGCAGGAGAATTCCAACAAGAATCCGACGGTCAACAGCGTACAGCGTGATTATATGGCCGGTGAGGTCAGCAAGGACATCACGAAGCGTTTCTTGCTTCCGGAAGATATTGTGGAGGCACATGAAAAGGGACTTATCCATTTTCATGACGCAGACTATTTTGCACAGCATATGCACAACTGCTGTCTGGTCAATCTGGAAGATATGTTACAGAACGGAACGGTAATCAGCGAGACTCGTATCGATCCGCCGAAGAGTTTCTCGACTGCCTGCAATATTGCAACACAGGCCATCGCACAGATCGCAAGTTCCCAGTACGGCGGACAGAGTATTTCTCTTTCTCACCTTGCACCGTTTGTACAGGTAAGCCGTGAGAAGTTCCGTCAGCAGGTTCGTAAAGAATTTGAGGCCGTTGGATTGGAACTCGATGAGGAGAAGATCAACAAAGTTGCGGAGCTTCGTGTAAAAGAAGAAATCAATCGTGGCGTACAGATGATCCAGTATCAGGTTATTACGCTGATGACGACCAACGGACAGGCGCCTTTTATTACCGTATTTATGTATCTCGATGAGGTGCCGGAAGGCCAGACAAGAACCGATCTTGCTGCAATCATTGAGGAGATGCTGCACCAGAGAATCCAGGGCGTGAAGAATGAAAAGGGTGTCTATATTACACCGGCATTCCCGAAGCTTATTTACGTTCTTGAGGAGGACAATATCCACGAGGATTCGAAATACTGGTATCTGACCGAACTTGCAGCAAAATGTACCGCAAAGCGTATGGTTCCGGATTACATTTCAGAGAAGAAGATGAAGGAACTGAAAGTAGATAAGAACGGTGAGGGACACTGCTATACATGCATGGGTTGTCGAAGCTTCCTGACACCGTATGTAGATCCTGAGACAAATAAGCCGAAATACTACGGACGTTTTAATCAGGGTGTTGTAACCATTAATCTGGTTGATGTTGCATGTTCTTCCGAGGGAGACATGGATAAGTTCTGGAAGATTATGGACGAGCGTCTGCAGCTTTGTTACCGTGCACTTATGTGCAGACACAAACGACTGCTCGGCACACCTTCCGATGTGGCTCCGATCCTGTGGCAGAATGGTGCGTTAGCCCGTCTGGAAAAAGGTGAGCCGATCGATAAGCTTCTGTTCGGTGGATATTCGACTATTTCACTCGGTTACGCAGGACTCTGCGAGTGTACCCGTTATATGACCGGTGTATCACACACGGATCCGGAAGTCGGAACACCGTTTGCACTCAAGGTAATGCAGCGCCTCAACGATGCCTGCCAGGAGTGGAAGGAGAAGGAGAATATTGACTTTAGTTTATACGGTACGCCACTCGAGTCCACAACCTATAAGTTCGCAAAATGCTTACAGAAGCGTTTTGGAATCATCAAGGGTGTTACCGATCGTAACTATATTACAAACAGTTACCATGTACATGTTACAGAGGAAATCAACGCTTTCGATAAACTGAAATTCGAGTCACAGTTCCAGAAGCTTTCTCCGGGCGGTGCAATCAGTTACGTGGAAGTTCCGAATATGCAGAACAATATCGAGGCGGTATTGTCCGTTATGAAATATATCTACGACAACATCATGTATGCTGAGCTGAATACCAAAAGTGATTACTGTCAGGTATGCGGTTACGACGGAGAGATCAAGATCGTCGAGGAAGAAGGATCCGGCAAGCTGGTCTGGGAGTGCCCGAACTGCGGCAACCGCGATCAGGATAAGATGAGCGTTGCCCGCCGTACATGCGGATACATCGGAACACAGTTCTGGAATCAGGGACGTACGCAGGAGATCAAGGAGCGTGTGCTTCATCTGTAAAAAGGAAAAGCAGAAAATTCATAGTATATTTGTGCTTCCTATCAAAAAATCGTATCAGATATCGAAAGATGTCTGATACGATTTTGAAAGGACGGGCTATATGAATAAAAGTGTCAGCATTATAACGGATTTGGATGGGTCTAAAATTGTCCTTATCAATGATATAAGATTTAAGTCAAGGAAAAGGATAGATTGGAATGAAGTAGAGCAGTATCTGAAAGAGTATATTGGAGAATACTTTGAAATAGCAGAAACCTCAGAGAAGATTTATATCGGTTCTGATTTTCCGGATGAGTTCAGCCACTCAAATGATACAAAGGGCTTGAAAGGTGCAAATATGAAGGCAAAGGCTAACATTACACCGGCTATTGGCAATCTGATTCAGATTGCCTCAGATAAATCAGAGTATCCAGATTACAGTAATAAACATGGTGCTAAAGCAAAATTTGGATGGTATCGCTATAATACAAGATTTGGAATACCTGTTTATGATGAGGAGGGCAATTTGGAGCGATATAACATTTTTGGTGCGAGAATGCTTGTAAGATGTGATGAAGATGGAAAGCTCTATCTTTATGATATGGTAAGAACAAAAAAAGAAACGAGCAAGCCGCATGAGCAATAGCTGTACGGTAGTAAACTTCGTTTCTTTCTGACACCTATAATATAGACAAAAGTATTGTTTGTCAAGAAAAAATTGAAAAGGTTGTGTAGCTAAGGCATACAGGCTGCAACTTTGGGATGGAGCTAAGAGAAAAGGCAGGAGAAGTCGAAAAAGAAAGCAGAACGAAAATCCAAAAGAAATAGTAACAATTAAGTGAGCCGTTATGGAGAGAGCATCTTCATGGCGGTTTTTTTGCAAGTGGCAGTGATATACTACTTGATGCTCTGGAAAACGAGATTTATGAATTATCTACAATTTATCACATAGATGATTCTGATGGTCGTGTAGCTGTACTGTTACCACACGGTGTATTGTTCCGTGGTAGAGCAGAAGAAGCAATCAGAAAATATATCATCAAAGACCTGAACCGTCTGGATGCTGTTATTGGCTTGCCTGCAAATCTGTTTCATGGAACAGGAATTCCAGTATGTGTATTAGTGCTGAAAAGCAAGAGAAACGGCAATTCAGGAAATATTCTGTTCATTGATGCATCGAAAGAGTTCAAGGCTGGAAAAAATCAGAATGTATTGGAACAGGAATACGTTGATAAGATTGTAGATGCGTATGCAAAGCGTGTAGACGTAGATAAATTTGCTCATGTAGCGGATATGAGTGAGATTATCGAGAATGGCTACAATCTGAATATTCCGAGATATGTTGATACATTCGAGGAAGAAGAAGCTGTGGATTTGGATGCTGTAAAAGCTCAGATTAAGACATTGGATTCTGAAACAAAAGCTGCGATTGATAAGGCTGAAAGTTTTATGAGACAGCTTGGACTGTAAAGGTAGGTGAATATATGTGTCTGATGAAAAGAAATCATTAGAGAGAAATGCATTGGATGCCTTTCTTCAAAGTAATCGTAAACTGAAAGGATATACGATTGATGATGGAGAACGACCAGATTTTGTTTTAGCGAAGAATGGTTATAAGATTGGAATTGAACATTTTCGGGCAGATACCATTTTGAATGAACATACAGATTCTGAAAGTATGAAGTTTGATGGTCAACGAAAAATGATATACGAAAAGCACCATACAAAGTTGTTGAATGATGAATTTGATGCGGATTCATCTGCAAAGGATATTGAAACTTCTATCAATAAAAGTTTAGATGCTGCATCAAAATTTGATTATAAGGTGTTTATCAATAACCTAATAGACGTTTTTGAACAGCACGCAGGTAAGGTGTCCGAATACAAAAAGAAATGTGATGAAGTTTGGTTTTTAATAGATATAGGCATTGAAAATGATTATTTCACCTGTCTCTTATACACATCTCCGAGC
>URQG01000165.1 GCA_900549895.1 uncultured Lachnobacterium sp. | reverse complement strand
AACGTTGTCGTACACAAAAATCAAGTGAAACGAATACCGCTGACAAATTCAGCAATTCCGTCTAAAATCGCAAGAAATATTGATGTAAGCCGCGGCATAATATAATCTTCTTAGGCAGCGCCCCTAACATAATGTATGCGGGGCGGATCGTCCGGGTGCCGTGATTTATCCCTGTGCTTTGCTGCAGCCACCGCATCCGGCGCAGCGATCCGATCCTCCGATTGCGACGGATCCTTCGTAGAATCCGGTGAGAGAACAGATTGCCTGGGAAGAGATACCGGACTCATTTCCGGTAAATCCGAGTCCCTCTTCCGTGGTTGCCTTAATGTTGATCTGGTTTAAGGCAATGCCGAGTGTATCGGCGATATTCTTCTCCATCTCATCAATATAAGGGCGAAGCTTCGGCTTCTGAGCGATCACCGTTGCATCGATATTTTCAATGACGTAGCCCGCATTTGTGATCAGATCTCGCACATGTGCAAGCAGCTTCATGCTGGAGATGCCTGCATACTGCGGATCCGTGTCCGGAAAATGCTTCCCGATATCGCCAAGTGCAGCCGCCCCGAGCAGTGCATCCATGATGGCATGTACCAGCACATCCGCATCGGAGTGTCCCAGCAGTCCAAGTGTGTGCGGAATTTCAACTCCGCCGAGGATCAGCTTTCTTCCCTCTACCAGTTTGTGTACATCGTAGCCCATTCCTACGCGCATTGTTTTTCCTCCTGTCGGTCAAAATAATGGATCCAGTCCGCCTTCTTGTAATAGATCAAGAAGATGATCGAACTGATCGTCCAGGTCATTGGATACGCCCAGAACACCACACGGATGTCCGGGATAAAATGAATCGTAATTGTAACGTATGTGATTCGGATCAGGCACCAGCTGATCAGCATAACGAGCATCGGCACCATCGATTTTCCCGCACCTCGCATAATTCCCGCAATCACATGGGAAAATGAAAGTAGGAAATAAAAAAGCGTCACGATCTTCGCCTGCGTCACACCAAACTGTATGACTTCCGGTGTCCGGTCAAATAAAGCGATCAGCTGCGGAATGAACAGATTGATTCCGATTCCGACAGCTTCCGCAAGACCAACACCACAGAGAATGCCGAAACGAGCGCCTTTTTTCACTCGATCAAACTCTCTGGCGCCGAGATTCTGTCCGATGAATGTGGTCATCGCCATGGCAAAACAGGTGATCGGCAGGAAACCGAAGCCTTCAATCTTGCTGTAGGCCCCGCAGCCTGCCATCGCCATCTTGCCGAACGAGTTAATGTTCGACTGCACGACCATGTTTGCGATCGAAATGATCGAATTCTGCATGCCGGACGGAAGTCCCTGATGGATGATCTGTTTTAAAAGCGGCCAGTCGAACCGAATGTCCCTGATACTCACCTGATAGACATCCTGCGTGCGGATCAGACGGATCATACATAAGACAACCGAAAGCATCTGTGAGATTACTGTCGCCAGTGCCGCATATTCCACGCCAAGGCGAAAGGCGCCACAGAATACCAGATCCAGAATAATATTTACAATCGATGAAAAGATCAGATAGTATAACGGGTGCCGGCTGTCTCCAACCGCCTGCAAAATACCCATGCAGACATTATACAGTATAACCGCAAGCGAGCCAAGGAAATACACCCGTAAATACAAAATCGACTGTGGGAGCACTTCTGCCGGTGTTTTCATCCATACCAGAATTGCCGGCGTAAAACAGACACCGATGATGGTCATAAGAATTCCCGCAAAAAGTCCGAATGCCAGATCCGTATGGACCGCACGATGTACCTTCTCATAATCCTTCGCACCGAAATAGCGAGAGATGACAACGCCCGCCCCCATCGCCGTACCGTTGAAGAACCCGACCAGCAGGAAGATCAGACTTCCCGTGGACGTGACCGCTGCGAGTGCACTGTTTCCAAGGAAATTTCCGACAATCAGTGAATCTGCCATATTATAGAGTTGTTGGAAGAGGTTTCCGAGAAAAAGCGGAATTGCAAAAAGAATGATTCCCTTTGGGATAGAACCCTCCGTTAGTGATTGTTGCTTCATATTTCTCCTTCGTCTATCGGAACATCAGCCATATAAAACTGCCTTCGGCATATTGCGGTACCTCTTCGAGTTATCGCCCGGCTGACGCTGCATACCAACTAGCGAAAAAGCAGGGCACAATCGTGCCCCGCTAATTTGCAATTGCATATCGTATATTTGATTGAACCATTCGGGCAATGCATCAGAGATGCACCGCAGTAACTATGCTAAAGCTGCAGTAATGATTGCCATAGAGTAAACCTCTGACGCATTACATCCACGTGACAGATCGTTGATCGGTGCATTCAGTCCAAGTAAGATCGGACCATATGCCTCGAAGTTACCAAGGCGCTGTGCGATCTTGTATCCGATGTTACCTGCATTAATGTCAGGGAAAATGAATGTATTTGCATGTCCTGCGATCTCAGAATCCGGGCACTTTGTACGTGCAACTCTCGGAGATACGGCTGCATCGAACTGCATCTCTCCGGCGATCGGAAGCTCCGGATACTTCTCCTGTGCCTTATGTGCTGCATTACGCATCTTGTCAACATCCTCACCTTTGCCGGAACCGAATGTGGAGTAGCTTAAGAATGCAACCTTAGGATCAACACCGAAGATCTTTGCACACTGTGCAGACTCTCCTGCGATCTCGACAAGTTCATCCTCTGTAGGATGAATATTAATTGCACAGTCAGCCATTGCAAGTACCTCGTTCTCACCTGTTGCAGACGGACGAACAAGGATGAAGCAGGAAGATACGATGGAGTTGCCTGGCTTTGTCTTAATCAACTGCAATGCCGGACGAACGGTATCAGCAGTTGAATATGTAGCGCCTCCTAAGAGTGCATCCGCGATGCCCATCTTAACGAGCATTGTTCCGAAGTAGTTTGCCTGTGACAGGATTCCTTTTGCCTGTTCAGGTGTTACACCCTTGCTTTTACGAAGTTCGCAAAACAGATCGATCATTTCATCCATACGATCAAATTTCTTTGGATCGATAATCTGTGCGCCACGGATATTAAATCCGCTCTCCTCTGCCGATGCATAAATCTCATCTTCGTCTCCTACAAGAATCGGATGAAGGAAGCTGCTGGCAAGCAGACGTGATGCTGCCTCTAAAATACGAGGATCACTACCCTCTGTGAACACGATTTTCTTAGGGCTCTTCTTTAAGATGTCAATGAGTTGACCAAATCCAAACATTTCAATTCTCCTTATCTATATATGAATTAAATTTTTTACTAACTAACAGTTATTCTATACCCCTTACCAATGAAATTCAATGCGTTTTCGTGTTCTAAAATGAGAACATTTTCACAGTAACCATTCCTTCCTGATTTTGTCCGACTTATGCAGTGAAAAAGCAGAGCACAAACATGCACTCTGCTCTTTCGGAGAAGGATTCTAATGATTCAAAATGATGAAATAAGCTTTACTGTACTGCCTTGAATGCCTCGTCAAGGTCTTCGATGATATCATCCACGTTCTCTGTTCCGATTGAAAGACGGATGGTGTTTGGCTTGATTCCCTGATCAAGAAGTTCCGCCTCGTTGCACTCGGAATGTGTGGTACTTGCAGGATGGATAGCCAGTGACTTCACGTCAGCTACATTTGCAAGGAGTGAGAACAACTCAAGGTTATCGATGAACTCCTGTGCCTTTTCTGCGCCACCTTTGATCTCAAATGTGAAGATAGATCCACCGCCGTTCGGGAAGTATTTCTTATACAGTGCCTGCTGCTGCGGATCGTTCGAGATAGAAGGATGATTTACCTTCTCTACGAGTGGCTGGCTCTCTAAGTATTTTACAACCTTTAACGCATTTTCCACGTGGCGCTCAACACGAAGGGATAATGTTTCCAGTCCCTGTAAGAAGATGAACGCATGTACCGGAGAAATGGTTGCACCGGTGTCACGCAGTAAGATTGCACGGATGTAGGTCGCAAATGCTGCCGGAGCGCAATCCTTTGCGAAACTTACGCCATGGTAAGATACGTTTGGCTCGGTTAACCATGGCCACTTGTCAGATGCTGTCCAGTCAAACTTACCGCTATCGATGATCACACCACCGATGGTTGTTCCATGTCCGCCGATGAACTTGGTTGCGGAATGAACAACAATGTCTGCGCCGTACTCGATTGGGCGAACAAGGTAAGGTGTTGCGAATGTGTTATCTACGATAAGCGGAATGCCATGTGCATGTGCGATTCCTGCGATCTTCTCGATATCTACCACTTCTGAGTTTGGATTTCCAAGTGTCTCGATCTCGATTGCCTTGGTATTATCCTTGATTGCGGCTTCGATTGCAGCGTAGTCAAACGGATCTACGAATGTTGCCTCGATTCCGTAATCCGGAAGGGTGTGTGCTAAAAGGTTATAAGTTCCACCGTAGATGTTCTTTGCTGCTACGATGTGATCTCCTGCATGTGCAACTGCCTGGAATGCATAAGTTAATGCGGCTGCTCCGGAACCTACAGCGAGTGCTGCGACACCGCCCTCAAGAGCTGCGATTCTCTGCTCGAAGATGTCCTCTGTCGGGTTGGTCAGACGTCCATAAATGTTACCGGCGTCTCTTAATCCGAAACGATCAGCGGCATGTTTGCTGTTGTGGAATACATAAGATGATGTAAGGTAGATCGGCACTGCTCTTGCATCGGTAACCGGATCTGCGCTCTCCTGTCCAACATGTAACTGTAATGTCTCAAATTTTAAATTTCTGTCTGCGTAATGTTTCTTTGCCATAATCATTATCTCCTTTTCCTGAAATCCTTCTTTTCTGATTCTGTGGGAAGAATTTGTATGTCCTTCCCTTAACCTGATCAAATCATACCATTTCCATAGGAAAAGCTGTCTCTTATACACATC
>URQG01000164.1 GCA_900549895.1 uncultured Lachnobacterium sp. | reverse complement strand
CACGCGTAAGATCGTCGGCAGCGTCAGATGTGGTATAAGAGACAGGTGGTAACCGATGCGTACGAGCGTCTGATCGCTCCGGCAATCGAGCGCGAGATTCGAAGCGACTTATCGGAGAAAGCGGAGGATGGAGCAATCAAAGTGTTTGGCAAGAACCTGCAGCAGCTTCTCATGCAGCCACCGATCGCAGGCCAGGTTGTGCTCGGCTGGGACCCGGCGTTCCGTACCGGATGTAAGCTTGCGGTTGTTGATCCGACCGGAAAGGTGCTCGACACAACCGTTATCTACCCGACGGCTCCTCAGAATAAAGTGGAGGAAGCCAAAGCGGTATTAAAGAAACTGATTACAAAGTATCATATTACACTGATTTCGCTTGGAAATGGCACGGCATCCCGCGAGTCGGAGCAGGTGATCGTGCAGCTTCTTAAAGAAATTCCGGTACAGGTCCAGTATATTATCGTAAATGAAGCGGGGGCATCGGTTTATTCGGCAAGTAAGCTTGCAACCGAAGAGTTCCCGAATTTTGATGTGGGACAGCGCAGCGCAGCTTCGATGGCTCGTCGCTTGCAGGACCCGCTTGCGGAGCTGGTCAAGATCGATCCGAAGTCGATCGGAGTCGGACAGTACCAACATGATATGAACCAGAAGAAATTAAGCGAAGCGCTCGGCGGCGTGGTTGAGGATTGTGTCAACCGTGTCGGTGTGGATTTGAATACGGCATCGGCATCGCTTCTGGAGTACATTTCCGGTATCAGCAAAGTAATCGCAAAAAATATTGTTACTTATCGCGAGGAAAACGGAAGCTTTACGTCACGCTCACAGCTTCTTAAAGTCGCAAAGCTCGGCCCGAAAGCGTACGAGCAGTGTGCCGGATTCATGCGTATTACCGGCGGAAAGAATCCGCTTGATGCGACCGGCGTGCATCCGGAGTCCTATGCGGCAACAAAAGAATTATTGGCGAAACTCGGCTATACACTCGAGGATGTCAGCAATCGTTCGGTTGTCGGAATCTCCAAGAAGATTTCCGATTACAAAAAGCTTGCTTCGGAACTGGAAATCGGAGAGCTGACACTTCGGGATATTGTAAAGGAACTCGAGAAGCCGGCACGTGATCCGCGTGAAGACATGCCAAAGCCGATCCTGCGCAGCGATGTCCTTGAAATGAAGGATCTGACACCGGGAATGGTACTTAAGGGAACTGTGCGTAATGTTATTGATTTTGGAGCTTTTGTCGATATCGGTGTGCATCAGGACGGACTGGTCCACATCTCGCAGATCTGTGACCGCTACATCAAGCATCCGCTTGAGGCAGTCAGCGTCGGGGATATTGTCGATGTGAAAGTATTGAGTGTTGATTTAAAAAAGCAGAGGATTCAGTTGACGATGAAGCTGTAAGCCTTTGCACGAAAAGGCACGGATTGCAAACGGCGAAAAAATGCATGGATGTGTAGAGCGGTGTGGATTGTACCTTGTGAAAAAATTACGTGGGCATATAGAAAATGGTTGACAGCTTTACGATAAATGCATAGAATAGTTACTGTAAAACGAATAGGAATTCTTCGGGGCAGGGTGCTGCGTAATCTGACGCATATTCCCGACCGACGGTATAGTCCGTGAACTGCTTAGGCAGCCGATCCGGTGAGATTCCGGGACCGACAGTATAGTCTGGATGAGAGAAGAAGTTATCGTGTATGTGTGTTTGCCGTAGGCAGCATGCATCCATTTGTGTAACGAATCACCCCGATCGAATTGATCGGGGTTTTTTATTGCATTTGCTCGAATGCGATAAAAATGTTCTCTGGGATTCCTTAAAACATTTATGTAAAGGAGAATGAACATGAGCAACGAAACAAAAGCAGCAAGCGCTGCGGCAACCAACAACATGAAGACAGGAGCGACAAGCAAGGTACGGTTTATCACTGTGACAGCGATGCTGTCGGCAATCTCATTTGTACTGATGTACTTTGAGTTCCCGATTCCGATTATGCCGGCATTTATCAAATTTGATTTTTCGGATCTTCCGGCTTTGATCGGCACATTTGCATATGGTCCGCTTTGTGGAGTGATCGTTTGCCTGATCAAGAATCTGCTTCATCTGATGGATTCGAACAGTATGTTAGTCGGAGAACTTTCCAACTTTATCCTTGGAGCGGCCTTTGTCATTCCGGCAGGACTGATCTACAAGCATAAGAAAAGCAAGAGGAGCGCTTTACTTGGTGGAATCACAGGTGCGGTATTTATGGGAATCTTCTGTGTATTCTCAAACTACTTTATCGTATATCCGGTATATTATCAGGTAGCGATGCCGGAAGAAGCAATTCTTGGAATGTATCAGGCAATCCTGCCATCCATGAAATCGATCCTGCAGAGTCTTCTGGTATTTAACCTTCCGTTCACCATTGTAAAAGGCCTGATTTCAGCAGCAATCACAATGCTTGTTTATAAGCCGCTTTCCCCAATCCTTAAGGGAAGATACAATGTCTAGGACAGAATCCGGGACACGGCTATAGGAATAAGACTGATTTAAATACGGAAGTATCACGAAAATAATACAACTGAATTGCTGATTTTTATGCGCACCGGATTCTTATGAGCATGCGTTTGCCTGACGTTTTGCGGTAAGATGACGGTGCGCATATTTTTTCTTTCCTTTTTGGAAATGAACTGTTATAATATGCTTGATTATGGAGTCCTATGCCCTAAGCATAGAATATAAAGGAGAACAAGATGAAAGTAGAATTTGACGTACAGTTGCAACCGAAGGATTTATATCGGTTTAATATGTTTCAGACATATACGGGAATGAGTGGAATTATCTCAATCGCGCTGGGCATCCTTGCTTTTGTCATGGCAGGCATTGCAGCCTCGAAACCGGATACAGAGACGGGGTACTTATTTATGTATATTGTAATGGGTGCGGTATTCTGGTTCTATGTGCCGATTTCGCTTTGGTTCCGTGCAAAGTCTACTCTGAAAAGCAACAAAGTACTTGCAGGAAAGCTTCATTATGAAGTGTCGGAAGAGTTTATTAAAGTGACACAGGGCAAAGAATCCGGAGAACTTCCGTGGAACATGGTATACAAGATTGTATCAACAAAGAATATGGTATTGATCTATAGCAGCCGTGTGAATGCGTATATTATCCCGATGCCACAGCTTGGAGAGCAGTATGGTGCATTCTGTGAAGTGGCTGAATCGAAGCTTGAAAAGTTCCGTCTGAAGCTGAAGAAGGCGTAAAGCAGAAGCTGACATGTCGCTTTTTTCTGTGAGATAGCATCAAATGCAAATAAAGAAAGTACAGGAAGCATAATATGAATGACACAAATACAGGCAGAGTAATTGAGACAAATTCTCCGGAAGAGACCCTCAAGCTGGGGGAAGAACTTGGCCGGGCGGCAAAACCCGGAGATGTATATACACTGGTTGGAGATCTGGGGGTAGGCAAGACGGTTCTGACGCAGGGAATCGCACAGGGACTTTCCATTGATGAACCTATCTGCAGCCCGACTTTTACGATTGTGCAGGTGTATGAAGAGGGGCGAATGCCTTTTTATCATTTTGACGTATATCGAATCGGGGATATCGAAGAAATGGATGAGATCGGTTACGAGGACTATTTCTATGGAGAGGGACTCACAATGATCGAGTGGGCAAATCTGATCGAGGAAATTTTGCCGGAACACCGCAAGGAAATTACAATTGAGAAGAATCTTGAAAAGGGATTCGATTACAGAAAGATTACGATTTTAGATAGGTAGAGGTTGATAGAACATGAAGATACTTGCATTGGACAGCTCCGGCCTTGTTGCGAGCGTGGCTGTCATGGAAGATGACAATTTACTTGGCGAATATACAATTAATCATAAGAAAACACATTCGCAGACACTTCTTCCGATGCTGGATGAAGTGGCAAAGATGATCGAGCTGGATCTTTCATCGGTGGATGTGATTGCAGTATCGGCAGGACCGGGGGCGTTTACCGGCCTTCGTATCGGCTCCGCTACCGCAAAGGGACTCGCGCTTGCGTTGGATAAGAAGATCGTTTCGGTTCCGACTGTGGATGCACTGGCTTATAATATCTGGGACTGCCATGATGTGATCTGTCCGCTTATGGATGCGAGAAGACAACAGACTTATACCGGATTGTACACGTTTGTGGATGAAAAAATGCAGACGCTTTTGCCACAGTGTGTGGTGCAGATTGAAGAAATTGTTGAGAAAGTAAATGAGATGGGACGTCCGGTTGTGTTCCTGGGAGACGGCGTTCCGGTATTCCGTGATTTTATTGCGGAACATTGTAATGTCCCTTATCAGTATGCTCCGGCGCATTGCAATAAGCAGCGTGCGGCAGCGGTAGCGGCACTTGGAGCGATCCTTTATGAGGAGGGAAAGGCGGAGAATGCGGCGGATCATAAGCCGGATTATCTGCGTCTTTCACAGGCCGAGAGAGAACGTCAGGAGAAGGCAAGGGATTTTCGCATATGAGAATCAGGCAGATGACGGAGAAAGATGTCCCGACGGTTGCGTTGATCGAGCGGGATTGCTTTTCGGAACCGTGGAGCGAACAGGGATTTCTTGACGGCATGGATAACTTTACAGTGTTTTTTGCCGCAGAGGATGACAGAGGCAATGTAGTTGGATATATCGGTATGTATTTGATGAAACCGGAAGGTGAGATCACAAATGTAGCGGTAGCCAAAGAGGTGCGTGGAAGGGGAATCGGAGCGGCGCTTGTCGCGGCGATGCAGCAGTGGGCGGAAGAACACGGAATTGAACGCATTGTGTTGGAAGTACGCGTGTCGAATGCTCCGGCAATCCATGTATATGAGGAGAAGGGATTTATAACGATCGGAGTGCGGAAAAATTTTTACCGGCTGCCGACGGAAGATGCAGGCATTATGGAGTGGCAGAAGTAGAATAGGAAGATAG
>URQG01000163.1 GCA_900549895.1 uncultured Lachnobacterium sp. | reverse complement strand
TCATTCGTCTTCTTTGTGACCGCATCGCTGCTTCCGACGAAATACTGATACTGTTGAAGAACCTGATCCTTGCCGAGATCGGATACTGCCTTCTGTACATCCAGACTCTCAAGATCACTATCTTTTCCCTTGAGTTCATAAGTTTCTCCCGGGCGGTAAGTCTGTGCAAAATCGTAGGAATCAAAATTCTGCTCAACCGGTACTTTCGTAACCGTTACCTGAGGCTCCTCCGGCTGCTGCAAAGAGATCGTCGGCTGCGCTTCTGCGATCTGCTGGCTGCGCAGCGCTTCGGCTTTTATTGAATTGTAATCATAGAATCCTGCATATGGACGAATCCCTGAGATATTCATACCGGTTCTCCCTTCTTCTCAATCGTTATGATTTCAGCATCATTTTCTTTAACTCATTCATGAATGTATTCACATCCTTAAATTCCCTGTAAACGGATGCGAATCTTACATAAGCAACCGCATCGAGATCCTTTAACTTATCCATCAGAATCTCTCCGATGAGGGAACTCGGGATCTCTTTCTCCTCACGGTTAAAAATCTCAATTTCCACATCATCAACAAGTTTTGTGATCTGTTCTGCGGAGATTGGACGCTTATGACAGGCAAGAAGCACACCTGCTTCAATCTTGGTTCTATCGTACTGCTCACGATTGTTGTCCTTCTTGATAATGATCAGCGGAATCGTCTCAACCTTCTCATATGTGGTAAAACGCTTGCCACAATCATCGCAGAGACGGCGACGACGGATCGAATTGTTATCATCAGCCGGTCTGGAATCGATTACTCTTGTATTCTCACTGCTGCAAAACGGACACTTCATCGGATGCTCCTCCTAATCTATATAGAATAAGTATAACTGCCTAAGATTTTGTTGTCAATCATTCGATCACGTTAAATCTTACGCTTCATCTCTTTCTCATTGAACTCTACAAGTATTATATCGGGTCCAATTCGAATAACTTTAGCCCATGGAATACAAAATTCACTATCTCTGCAAAAACATCCGAAATATTTGCCCGGCCCCGGTATGATCAGTGCCTTAATATCGCCGCATTCCTTGTCAAATTCCAGGTCTCTGACATTGCCGAGACATCTGCAGTCACTGACATTGACCACTTCTTTTTCACATAGATCCGAAAAACGCATAGCATCACCTCTTAGATGATTCTATGCGCCCTCCTTTATGATTATTCCTGCGGACACGCAGTTTGTTCATTACAATAGTACAAAAGCTGTGCCGCATCAGCGGCACAGCTTATATAAGGGATGATTAATATGAAAAAAAAATTGGGTAAACAAAATAATTATTCTTTTACGCCGCCAAGCGTAAGTCCTGTTACGAAATACTTCTGTAAGAATGGATAAATACAGATGATCGGTAACATGGTAATAATCGTAGCGGCTGCACGAACCGATGTCGGTGTAACTGTTCCAACAGCATTCTTCATCGCCTCAACATTATTGCCCTGATTTGTTACGGATGACAGTAGTTTCATCAACTCATACTGTAATGTTGTCAGTTTGTCGCTCATACGGTTATATAACATTGCATCAAACCATGAATTCCACTGACCGACTGCAACGAATAAAGCCACAGTTGCATATACCGGCTTACAGAGCGGTGAATAGATTTTCAGGAAAATCGTCGTATACCCGGCACCGTCGAGCTGTGCCGACTCCTCTAAGCTGTCCGGGATACCGTTCATATAAGTACGGATAACCAACATGTTAAACGCACTGACCATTCCAGGGATAACATATACCCAGAAGCTGTTGGTAAGTCCCAGTCCCTTGTACAACAGGAATGTCGGAATCAGACCACCGTTTACATACATCGTGACAACCCAGAATAATGAGAGCTGCTTTTTGAACATGAATCGCTTTCTGCTGACGATAAATGCGAGGATTGCATTGGCAACCAGCGCAAGAATGGTTCCGATCACAGTTCTTGCAACCGTAACATAAGCACCTGTGATCAGGTTGTCTTTCTGAAGTACCGTAGTGTAGTTTTTCCATGTAAATTTTCTCGGTAACAGATAGATACCTCCGCGAAGGGCATCCGTACCGTCATTTAATGATATTGCTAATGTATTTAATACAGGATACAGAGTAATGATGACCAACAGGATCATAATGATCGTATTCACAATCGGAAATATCTGCACCTTTTTTTTCGCTTTTTTACGAGTCATTGTATAACCTCCTTAGAACAATTGCTCCTCACCATTACGTTTTGCGATCTGGTTCGCGATCACGATCAGAACAATACTTACGAAACTCTTGAAGATACCGGCTGCGGTTCCTATTGCGAAATCGCCCTGACTGATTCCCCATTTCAATACGTAAATATCAATTGTCTGTGATACTTTCTGTACCAAACCGTTTCCTAACAGGTACTGAACTTCGAAACCTGCATTCAGTACATTACCTACATTCATCAGAAGAAGAATGATAATGGTTGGTTTAATACCCGGAAGTGTAACATGCTTAATTCTTGCCCATCTGCCGGCACCATCAATAGCTGCCGCTTCATAAAGTGATGGATCGATCGAAGTAATTGCCGCCAGATAGATGATTGCATTCCATCCTGTTTCTTTCCAGACATTGGCAAATGCAACGATCGGCCAGAAATAACTCGGATGTGCAAAGAAATTGATCGGCTGTGAAATAATATTGAAGTTAAGTAATAATTCGTTCACAATTCCGCCACCGGATAACATATCATGTAAGATACCGGTTACAATGATCCACGAAAGGAAATGCGGAAGATAGGAAATTGTCTGAACGACTTTTTTACCGCCTTTGGATTTAATTTCATTTAATAAAATTGCAAAAACAATTGCTGTAATAAATGTTACCACCAGATTGATAACACCCATTGCCAGAGTATTTCTGATTACCCGGATAAAAGTCACATCCGAGAATAATGTACGAAATTTATCCAAGCCCACAAATTTCGAATGAAGGATACCAAGTCTCGGTTTATAGTTCTGAAACGCCATAGCCCATCCTGCAAGTGGGAGGTAATAGAAAACCACGCCATACGCTACCATGATTGCCGCCCAGAACAATAATACTTTCTGTCTTTTAATCTCTTTCCAAGTAATTTTCGTCTTCGGTTCTTTCACTTTCTGTTTGGATTTTGTTCTCTCTATAGACATGACCTCACTCCTTTTTTAAACGGGCAGATGAAGTTTTCACAACATCTGCCCATCTAAAACCTCATTTTCTATGTATTATTCGTATTTTGCTGCGTCTGCAACTCGCTTATCCAGTTCTGCCTGCAACTCGCTAAGGAAAGCGTCCGGATTGCATGCATTGTATGCATCCATATAAGTTGCCCATGCGCTGTCAAAGTCTTTTGCCATTACAACCTGTGGAAGCTGCTCATGCTTAACTTCGCCAATCTTGGTCCATGCCATTCCACCCTCTGTATCTGTTGTAAAGTTATTAGAGAATGACCACATTGGATACCAAGGACCAGGAGCCTCGCTTGTTCCAAGCATCTCAACATATGTCTCAACACCATATGCAAGGAATGCTTTCTTGATATCCTCATTTAATCCGTCAAAGAATTCTTTTGGCTGTCCGCTCGGCTTTGTTGCATTCAGACCATCATCACAGGTTCCGTCATACTGTGGGAAATAAGAATAAGAACATGCATGGGATGCCTTGTAATCCGTCTGTGCTGCCTGTAATCTCTGCTCATCTGTTCTATAGAAAAGTCCGTCATCGCCAACCTTGTAATCAACACCTTCAACACCCCAGAAACGGAGATTATGAATTTCCTCGGAAAGGAGATCATCAACGAACTGTAACGCTGCTTCCACATCATCACAATCCTTTGTGATTGCAAGTCCGTCACCGGCATTTAAAACTCCGCCGGAATTGTGCCACTGGTTCTTACGTCCATCGATCGTTACCGGCAGCGGAATGTAATCGCATCCCTGTTCGTCCAGACCTGCGGACTTGATTGCATCACCTGCTGTGTAGGCGAAATCCCACCACTGATCGATCATACCAAGTACACGGCCGGAAGAAAGCTTTGCGATGTACTCATCATATGTCTGTGTAAAGGACTCTGGATCAACAATACCCTTCTGATATTCCTCGTTTAACTTCTTGAAGTACTTTACGGCAGTATCGGATGTATTATAATCCATTACCTTTAATGTATCTGGATCAACCATGCATGAACCATCATTTGGATAACCATCTAAGAACTGTGGAGCATTCTCAAGACAGAAATATCTCCAATCCTCGCAAAGGATGGTATATGGAATATTCTCCGTTCCATCTTCCATGGTAGGATTTGCTGCATTATAATCTTCAATCAGCTTGAAATAATCATCCATCGTCTTGATTTCCGGATAATTAGCCCACTCAAGAACTCTTGCCTGAATCCAGAATGCCTCATCGTTATGCGTACAGGTTTTCTCTTCTCCCTTAATATTGGAAAACTGTGGAATCCAGTAAATATGTCCGTCGTCCTGACGAAGCTGATCCCATTCCTGTTCGGTGAAGAAGTTCTTGATATTCGGATATTTGTCAATGTAATCATCTAATGCAACCAATGCACCTGCATCATATAACTGCGGCATACCGTTTCCGCCACAGATGAAATCCGGATATTCATCACCGGCTACCAGCGTTCCGATTGCTTCTTCTGCCGTCTGGCCTGTGAGCCATGTCTCTTTTACCTTTACGCCGGTCTTCTCAGCGATGATCTGCTGAACCTCATTGTCATCGTTGATCTCGGATCCCGGAACTGCAAAGAATGCGGTAAATTCTTTGATCTTACCATCATTCGAAGCGCTTCCCCCCTGTGTTGATCCATTTCCGCCATTTTTTCCACACCCCGCGAATAAGGTTGCCGCCATTGCCGCTACAAGCATGACGCTTACAATTCTCTTTCTTTTCATAGATTGTAACCTCCTTCTTTATAT
>URQG01000162.1 GCA_900549895.1 uncultured Lachnobacterium sp. | reverse complement strand
AGCGTCAGATGTGTATAAGAGACAGGTTCTGGTATGTGATGCCAAAGAAGCCTATCGTGCTTCCAACCAGATCGTTGCGCAGCTTGCCGCATGCTGCGTGGCCGCATATCTGCTGATCGGAATTCTGTCGTTTGTCTCGATTACGAGATGTACCAGACCGTTGGGATTTGTTGAGCGTGCAATTGTAAGACTCGGCAATCTGGATCTGACAAAAAGCAGGGAACTGGACAGGTATCTGGGGCATAAAAATGAGGTTGGTATTCTGGCGGATAAAATTGAAACGCTGCGGCAGGCATTGGTTGAGATCGTAGGGGTATTGAACGACTGCAGCGAGAGTGTGAATGTGTCCTCGCAGTCCATTCATTCCAATACGGGCGAACTGTCCGATTATATTACGGACAATATGGCGACGACACAGCAGCTGGCAGCAGGAATCGAATCAACAAACGAGATCGTGTTTGACCTGAACGAAAAGGTGGAACATATCAATACCATGCTTGAAACGGTTGCATCACTGATACAGGATGGTGCGGAGAAAAGCCAGGAACTGCTGGACAGTTCCTCCAATATCGAGAAGACATCAAAGGAGTCTTATGAATCCTCTCTGGTGAGCATTAAGCACAATCGTACGCATATTCAGGAAGCAACTTCCAAGCTCCGGGGATTGTCGGAAATCAATTCGCTGGTTGCGGATATTATGGGGGTAGCGGAGGAAACGAACCTGTTATCCTTAAACGCTTCCATCGAAGCGGCAAGAGCCGGAGAGGCAGGAAGGGGATTTGCCGTCGTTGCGTCGGAGATCGGCAGCCTTGCAAAAGATTCTTCGGAGACTGCTTCGCGGATCGACGGAATCTGTGGAAATGTGAATGAAAATATCCGTGATGTTGCGGATTGTTTCACACAGCTGACCGATTATCTGGAACAGGATGTAGCACCGGCATTCAGCACATTCAACCATATTTCGGAGGAAAACAAACAGATGGCAACGGATTTGAAATCTGTGATCGTCCAGATGCAGGAAACGTTACAGGAGTTTGGTACGTTTTTGAATAATGTGACGCGGCAGATGAGTAGTATTCAGCAGGCGTCTGAACAGAATGAACGTGGGGTTGGTGACATTGTAAACAAGACATCAAGCGCAACACTTGTTTCTGAACAGATGATAAACGTGGCAAACAGCAACAAAGAGAGTGTAGAAAAGCTCATGAAGATCATAGATCAGTTCACGGAAGAAAAACAGGTTTAGGATAAAAATGACAAAAAAGTGACATTGTAAAGGCAAGTTTTAACTCGTTTGGAATCAGACAAATTGCTATACTTTCATTAACAAAACAATTAGGAGAAGGAGAGTTATCATGAACAATAAGAATATGCCAAATATCAAGATCGGAGTGGTCGCAGTCAGCCGCGACTGCTTCCCGGAAAGTCTTTCCGTTAACAGAAGAAAAGCACTGATCGATGCTTATACTGCAAAATACGGTGAGGAACATATTTATGAGTGCCCGATCTGTATCGTGGAGAGCGAGATCCATATGGTGCAGGCATTGGAGGATGTGAAGGCAGCCGGATGTAACGCTTTGGTCGTATATCTCGGAAACTTCGGACCGGAGATTGCAGAGACACTTCTTGCAAAGCATTTCGACGGACCGAAGATGTTTGTTGCCGCAGCAGAGGAGTCCGGAGACAGTCTTCTTGACGGAAGAGGCGATGCGTACTGCGGAATGCTCAATGCAAGCTATAACTTAAAGCTTCGCAACATTAAGGCGTATATTCCGGAGTATCCGGTCGGTACCGCAGAAGAGTGTGCGGATATGATCCATGAGTTTGAGCCAATCGCACGCGCTGTTGTAGCTTTAAATGATCTCAAGATCATCAGCTTCGGACCGCGACCGCTTAATTTCCTTGCATGTAATGCACCGATCAAGCAGCTTTACAACCTCGGTGTTGAGATTGAGGAGAATTCCGAGCTTGATCTGTTTGAGGCGTTCAACAAGCATGAAGGCGATGAGAGAATCCCTGCTGTAGTTGCAGAGATGGAAGCCGAGCTTGGTGAAGGAAACAAGAAGCCGGAAGTTCTTGCAAAGCTTGCACAGTACGAGCTTACTTTGAAGGACTGGGTAGAAGCACACAAGGGATATCGCAAGTATGTGGCGATCGCCGGAAAATGCTGGCCTGCATTCCAGACACAGTTCGGATTTGTTCCTTGCTATGTCAACAGCCGTCTGACCGCACAGGGAATTCCGGTATCCTGCGAGGTTGATATCTACGGATGCTTAAGCGAGTTCATCGGAACCGTTGTCAGCGAGGATGTCGTAACCTTATTGGATATCAACAACTCTGTACCGGCAGATATGTACAATGAGGAGATTAAAGATAAATTCCCATACACACTGAAAGACACTTTCATGGGATTCCATTGCGGAAATACCGCATCCTGCAAGCTTTCTTTCTGTGAGATGAGAAATCAGAAGATTATGGCAAGAAGTCTTCCGGTTGAAGTAACAAACGGAACATTAGAGGGAGATATCGCTCCTGGAGATATCACATTCTTCCGTCTGCAGAGTACCGCGGATGCAAAGCTTCGTGCTTACATTGCACATGGAGAGGTTCTTCCGGTTGCAACAAGATCGTTCGGATCCATCGGTATCTTTGCGATTCCGGAGATGGGCAGATTCTATCGTCACGTACTGATCGAGAAGAACTTCCCTCATCACGGAGCTGTTGCATTCGGTCATTACGGAAAAGCGTTATATGAAGTATTTAAATACATCGGTGTTGATGTTGAGGAGATCGGCTATAATCAGCCGGCAGGTGTTCGTTACCCGACGGAGAATCCATTCGCATAGGAGGCTGACATGTTATATATTGGAGTAGACCTTGGAACAAGTGCAGTCAAGCTTCTTCTTATGAATGAGCAGGGCGGCATTGAAAAAATCGTATCGAGAGAATATCCGTTGTCGTTTCCGCATTCCGGCTGGTCTGAGCAGAATCCGTATGACTGGTATGTGCAGACCGTCGACGGATTAAAAGAACTGTTATCGGAGTGTGACAGGAGTCAGGTAGACGGAATCAGCTTTGGCGGTCAGATGCATGGACTTGTAACTTTAGATGAGCAGGACGAGGTTGTCCGTCCCGCCATCCTTTGGAATGATGGTCGTACCACCGAAGAGACTGCTTACTTAAACGATGTGATTGGAAGAGATAAGCTGACAGAGTATACGGCAAATATTGCTTTCGCAGGCTTTACTGCACCAAAGATTCTCTGGATGCAGAAAAATGAGCCGGGACTTTGGGCAAAGGTCAAAAAGATCATGCTTCCGAAGGATTACCTTGCATACCGTCTGTCCGGAACATTCTGCACGGATTATTCGGATGCGTCGGGAATGCTTCTTATGGATGTGAAGAATAAATGCTGGTCCAAAGAAATGATGGAGATCTGCCATGTGTCGCGTGAACAACTTCCGGATCTGTATGAGAGTTATGAGGTTGTCGGAACGCTCAAAGAGGAGATTGCCGCAGAACTGGGGCTTTCATCGGAAGTTAAGATCATTGCGGGAGCCGGAGACAACGCGGCGGCAGCCGTCGGAACAGGAACGGTCGGTGCAAACCATTGCAATCTCTCGCTCGGAACAAGCGGAACGCTTTTTGTTTCAAGTGACAAGTTTGGCGTGGATGAGCACAATGCGCTTCACTCGTTTGCACATGCGGACGGTGGTTATCATCTGATGGGATGTATGCTTTCCGCAGCGTCCTGCAATAAGTGGTGGATGGATGAGATCTTAAAGACAAAAGATTATGCCGGAGAGCAGAAGGGAATTACAACACTCGGTGAAAATCAGGTGTTCTATCTGCCTTATTTAATGGGAGAGAGATCTCCACATAACAATCCGGATGCCAGAGCAATGTTTGTCGGAATGTCGATGGACACAACGCGAGAGGATATGACGCTTGCGGTCCTTGAAGGTGTGGCATTTGGTCTGCGTGATTCGCTTGAAGTTGCCAGATCACTTGGAATCAGGATCGATTCCTCCAGAATCTGTGGTGGCGGAGCCAAGAGTCCTCTCTGGAGACAGATTATCGCAGCAGTCATGAATGTGAAGCTTGAGATCATCGAGTCGGAGGAAGGTCCGGGATACGGAGCGGCGATTCTTGCAGCAGTAGGATGCGGTACGTTTGACAGTGTTGAGCATGCATGTGCAAAGCTTGTTAAGGTGATTGATACGGTAGATCCTGATCCGGAACTGGTTCAAAAGTACGAAGAAAAATATCAGAAATTCAGACAGTTATATCCGATCATGAAAGACTGGTTTTGAAATGCTTATCTGATGCACGACAAAAATTAGCTACATATTAGATCATAAAAATTGACGCGCGGTGTTATTTTACCAGTAAATGTAAAATTTCGCCGCGCGTGATTTATTTTATACAAATTCATCTGAACAAGCAGAATCTCCTGATCCTGCTGTTTCCATTTCCTCTATGATCTGGATTTCATTTTTCTCTTGTGGGTCATGGCCTTTCCGGGTTTCCCATGGCCTGGATTTCATTTTTCTCCTGTAGGTCATGCAGTTTCCGGGTTTCCCATGACTCAAAGGTCGAATTTTCTCTCAGGGTCATTTTGCCGAGGACGCAGGAAAAGAAATATTACATAGTGCCCCATTTGAAAAAAATTGTAAGAGGATGTCTCTCATACTGGGATATTTTGAAACTGATTATCTGAATATAGAAGTTTGTTTATTTGTCTACATTCTTAACGTGATGTAAAAGCAGAATATTTGCAAATTCATACCATTTTATTGTCGAATCCTACTTTGTCTATACAATTAACGTGAAGTAAATATGCTAACATGATGGAAAACATCCCATTTATGTAGAAAAAGTGAATTTGCCTACAATTATAGCGTGATGTGTCAGTTAAAAAAATCACTAGAACATCACAACAAATTACACTCCTTGTTC
>URQG01000161.1 GCA_900549895.1 uncultured Lachnobacterium sp. | reverse complement strand
CGAGTGATTTTGTGTCTGCCTTAATGGACGTTCGAAGGAAACGTGCCGCCGCTGGACCACATGTTTGTGAGCAACACAGCATAGTGGCGTTCTGATAAACACGAAGCGAGTTTGGTCTCGGCGGCTCATAGCGACTTTCTGAGGACGTCCATTTAGGCAGGCTAAAAATCGCGAGCGCATCTGTGTCCGTCGGACACCGCCACGGAATTGTTCAAACGTTGGCGTACACAAAAATAAAGACAAATAAGAAAACACTGCCAAATTCAGCGATTCCGCCTAAAATCGTATAAAAATAATTGGGCAGATGCCACACCATAACGAATGAAGGAATCTGCAATGCAAAAAAGATTTAGACAAGGATTAGAGTAAGAGGTAAAGATGAGAGATTTAGAAGCAAATGGGCTTAGCGGAGCGGAAGAGACAAAGCTCCAGTATGATTATATTGAAAAGGCAAAGGGGTATGTTAAGGCGAAAGAGGAGGAACTTGGCCGCAAACTGACCTGCTGTGTGAAGACATTCGGCTGTCAGATGAATGCAAGGGATTCCGAGAAACTGGTAGGTATCTTAACGGATATCGGTTATGTGGAGATAGAGGATGAGCATGCGGACTTTGTCATCTATAATACCTGTACGGTTCGTGAGAATGCAAACAATAAGGTGTATGGACGCCTTGGATATCTGTCCAATTATAAAAAGAAAAATCCGCATATGATGATCGCTTTGTGCGGATGTATGATGCAGGAGCCGACCGTGGTTGAGAAGATTCGCAAATCGTATCGCTTTGTCAACCTGATCTTCGGAACCCATAACATCTATAAATTTGCGGAACTGTTGTGCCGCAGCATGGAATCGGATTCTATGATCGTTGACATCTGGAAGGATACGGATAAGATCGTTGAGGATCTGCCGATCAAGCGTAAATTCTCGTTTAAATCGGGCGTTAATATTATGTTCGGCTGCAACAATTTCTGCAGCTACTGTATTGTTCCGTATGTAAGAGGCCGCGAGAGAAGCCGTGAACCGAAGGATATCATCCGCGAGATCGAAGGACTTGTTGCGGATGGCGTGTGCGAGGTTATGCTGCTCGGACAGAACGTAAACTCTTACGGAAAGAATTTAGAGAATCCGGTGACTTTCGCGGAATTACTGCGTGAGGTCAATAAGATTGAGGGATTAAAGAGAATCCGTTTTATGACATCTCATCCGAAGGATCTGTCGGATGATCTGATTCTTGCGATGAAAGAGTGTGATAAGGTTTGCAAGCATATGCATCTGCCTCTGCAGTCCGGAAGTTCGAGAATTCTTAAGATCATGAACCGTCATTATGATAAGGAACAGTATCTGGAGATTGTAAGAAAGCTTCGTGAAGCGATTCCGGATATTGCTTTGACAACGGATATCATCGTAGGATTCCCGGGAGAAACCGAGGAAGACTTTATGGAGACGCTTGATGTGGTAAAGAAGGTGCAGTATGACAGCGCTTTTACCTTCATCTATTCCAAGAGAACCGGAACGCCTGCTGCGGCTATGGAGAATCAGTGTGATCCGGCGGAAGTGAAGGAACACTTTGATATGTTACTGAAAGAAGTACAGCAGATCAGCACGAAGAAAGCGATGGAACTTGAGGGCAAAGTCGTGGAAGTACTTGCAGAGGAACCGAACGAGCAAGATGCATCGCTTATTACAGGTCGTCTTGCCAACAATGCGGTTGTGCATTTTCCTGGTGATGAGAGTATGATCGGTAAGCTTTATATGGTAAGATTAAATGAGTGCAAAGGCTTTTATTATCTGGGAGAAGTAGTAGCGGATGCGTAGGAGATTTGGCAGAAATGACGGAATCTTTATCGGGATTCTTGCCGGTGTCTGTGTGATTGTTTTCATTGTGTTTTCCGTCCTGTACCAAAGTCACGGCAGCACGATCGTTATTACAAGAGACGGCGAATTATATGGAAAGTACAATCTGTCACAGGATCAGACGATTGCGATTGAGAATACGGATCATCAGGTAACAAACACGTTACAGATCAGGGATGGAGAGGCAAAGATGATCGGGGCGGACTGTCCGGATAAACTTTGCATGCATCAGAAAGCAATCTCGGTGTCCAAGGAGAATATCGTCTGTCTTCCCAATCGTATTGTAGTCACCGTTGAAGACGATGATACAGAAGGTTTGGATGGATTTGCACAGTAAGAAAAGAGGCGTTACCGGTGGAGAGACAGAATCAAAAAAAGATACATAAAATTGCCTATATCGGATTGTTTCTTGCAGTTGCTCTCATATGCAGTTATATTGAGACCCTGATTCCGTTTTCCTTTGGCATTCCGGGGGTAAAGCTGGGGCTGACCAACATTGTGATCGTGCTCATGCTTTATACGGTTGGAACCAAAGAGTCACTTCTGGTATCGGTTCTTCGTATCGTGCTTGTGGGCTTCCTGTTCGGCAATCTGTTCAGTATCTTATATTCACTGACAGGCGGACTGCTCAGCTTTGTCGTGATGGCGCTTCTGAAGCGGATGGACAGGCTCGGATGCATCTCCGTCAGTGTCGCGGGCGGAATCAGTCATAATATCGGACAGATTCTGGTTGCTGCGATCATTGTTCATAATTTTAATATTATGTTTTATATTCCGGTACTGCTTATTGCAGGTCTTGTTACCGGGTTCTTGATTGGAATTCTGGCGCAGGAACTCATTGTGCGGCTTCCAAAATTATCGGACATCTAAGAGGAGATCAAAATGTACGCTTATATCAAAGGCGAACTTGCGGAAATCAATATCGACCATATCGTGATCGAGACGGGCGGAATCGGTTATCAGATTTTTATTCCCGGCCAGACATTTGAATATTTACCTGCACTGGGGGAAGAGTTAAAAGTTTATACTTATCTCTATCTTCGCGAGGATGCAATGATCCTTTACGGATTCCTGACAAAGGATGATCTGGAATTGTTTAAGCTTCTGATCTCGGTCAGTGGAATCGGACCGAAAGGCGGACTTGCAATCCTTTCAACCCTTGATGCGGATGATCTGCGGTTTGCAGTATTATCCGGGGACGCCAAGGCAATTGCCAAGGCACCGGGCGTCGGTGGAAAGACGGCGCAGAGAGTCATCCTTGAACTGAAGGATAAGATGTCTTTGGAGGATGCCTTTGAGAAGAAGACGCAGCATGTTCAGGAGGCGGTCAATGCACCGGCTGCAGGCTCAGTGAAAAATGATGCTGTGCTCGCACTTACCGCGCTTGGGTATTCATCAACGGAGAGTCTTAAGGCAGTATCGCGTGTGGAAATTACAGACGGAATGGATGTTGAGGATGTCCTGAAGGCAGCCTTAAAACACATCCTGTGATGGAATTGATTTTATCGGGACAGAAAATATAATCCGGAAACGTAACATAAAATGGTGATATGGTAGGTTGAAATTAGCAGATGGAAAAACGAGTGATTTCTACCCAGATGCAGGAGGAAGATTATAAGATCGAGTCATCCCTCCGCCCTCAGAAGCTTGAGGATTACATCGGGCAGGAGAAGATTAAAGACAATATGAAAGTCTATATTGAGGCGGCAAAAGCGAGAGGGGAATCGCTGGATCATGTTCTCTTCTACGGGCCTCCGGGACTTGGTAAGACGACGCTTGCCGGAATTATCGCAAACGAGATGGGAACGCACCTGAAGGTGACATCCGGCCCTGCAATTGCAAAGCCGGGCGAGATGGCGGCAATCTTAAATAATCTGGCAGAGGGAGATATTCTCTTTGTCGATGAGATCCACCGACTGAACCGTCAGGTTGAGGAAGTACTGTATCCTGCGATGGAAGATTATGCGATCGATGTGATGATCGGAAAAGGCGAATCTGCCAGGTCCATCCGTCTGAATCTTCCAAAATTCACGCTGGTAGGAGCGACAACGCGAGCCGGAATGCTTTCCGCACCACTCCGTGATCGATTCGGTGTGGTGAGTCACATGGAATATTACACCGTTGACGAGTTGAAATCGATTATTTTACAGTCGGCGCATGTGCTTGATGTGGCAATCGATGATAAAGGCGCTTTTGAGCTTGCCCGCCGCTCCAGAGGAACTCCGCGTCTTGCCAATCGCCTGTTAAAGAGAGTACGTGATTTTGCAGAAGTCAAATATGATGGCAGGATCACTTACGAAGTTGCTGCGTTTGCGCTGGATCTGCTTGAAGTGGATAAGATGGGGCTTGATCAGAACGACCGCAATATTATTTTGACGATCATTGATAAATTCGCCGGAGGTCCGGTCGGACTCGATACCCTTGCAGCTTCGATCGGTGAAGATTCCGGAACGATCGAAGATGTGTATGAGCCTTATCTTGTAAAAAATGGTTTTATCAATCGAACACCGAAGGGGCGTGTGGCGACAGACTTTGCATACGAACATTTTAACCGTACCCGTGAGTAATTGCATAGGTGCTGCGTTATTTCATAACTAGTGGTTGCTTTTGCAAAGATAAGCGATTATAATACAACATATAGTGGATGAAGAACTGGAGGATACGACATGTCAGCCAAAACAAGTGCCGAAGTGGTAATTGATGGAAAAGTATATACATTAAGCGGTTATGAGGGAGAGGAATATCTTCAGAAAGTAGCAGCTTATATCAATAATAAGATCAATGAATTTGAGTCAATCGAGGATTATCGTCATATTCCGTTAAATATGAAGAATACACTGATTGAACTCAATATTGCTGATGATTACTTTAAAGCAAAAGCGCAGGTTGAAAAGCTTGAGCGTGATATAGAGAATAAAGATAAGGAACTTTATGATCTCAAGCATGACCTGATCTCCAATCAGATCAAGACAGAAAGTGCAGAGACTTCGTTAAAGGAACTCGAGGCTGAGAACAAGGAGCTTCTTTTGAATAAGGCAAGACTTGAGGCGGCGCTTGAGGATAAGCTGCTGCTGTCTCTTATACACATCTGACGCTGCCGACGATCTTACGCG
>URQG01000160.1 GCA_900549895.1 uncultured Lachnobacterium sp. | reverse complement strand
ACGAGATTACTACGCGTCTCGTGGGCTCGGAGATGTGTATAAGAGACAGCCATAGCACCATCCCGAACCCTATCGCTCTCACTGGCCAAGCATTTCTTTAGCATCTCTTTCCTCTCACTTGCAGATACCCAATCCAGGTGACGCAATCTACGAATCCACTCAACAAGCATCTTATCATTTGTTTCCATGCCCAATCTTTGCAGATCTGGTTTATACACAGACGTCACATCGGACGGCAGCTGAAGAATCAATGCAAAAATATTCTCACCATATGCACATTCCTCGAAACCAGCAATCACTGCTTTTAATTTCTTTGGATCCATCATCCATATCCTTTTCAATTCCTGTCTGGCAATATCACGGACCTCGGACATAGGATGTTTGCACAATGAAATATACTGTTCCATAGTCAACCATTGATATTTGGTAAGAACTTCTATAAAATTCTTAGTCGGAAGATTTGCCCCTATACCACATTTCGGGCAAAAGCCATCTTCTTTTACGATGGTTTCCTCTTTACAATGGAGGCATTTCACCTGCTTTTGATTCCACTCAACAAACGATTTTTCAACCATACTTATGAGCGTGTCTTTTATACGTTGCGGAATATTATCCGGCTCAACACTTAATATATAATTCAAAGTAGCAGAAACCATGTAGCGGTTTCCCATAAAGCCGCGCCGAATGATCCGCAACCAATTTTCCGCATCCGGATCTTCCACTCTCTTTGGCAGATAGTCATACAAACAGGTATATGACGGAATAGCATCGTCCAGCAAGCGTGCTTCTGCATACATCGCAAGATTCTTCTCTTCACATGCAGCAAGCACTCTTCCGGCACGCTCCACAACCGTTTCGGAGGAACTCGTCCGAAGCATGCTGATCAGTAAATCCCTGACTCCCGCAGTCTCTATATTATACATAGCCATCAGTACTGCACAATCTCCCAGAATATCGGAACGACTATGCAATCCCTCTTCTATTACTTCCGGATCCACTTTGCCTTTACACTTTACCCATTCCCCATCCAGATGTAAATTCAATATATGATCCGATGAAACAAAGCAGCGATTTTCATTTACATAATGTAATAAACTATACAACTCTTTTTTGAGCTGTACTTCGTCCAACTCCACAGCTTCACATATGGCTTTTACCAATTTTTTAGAATGTGGACGCTCTAAATCCTTTCCCATCAAACGCATCTCCGGCAGCGGCGAACTCCAAAGTCCCATTACAGCCGATATCTTCGAATACTCATAGCAGATTGCCATCTTTTCGCATGAAGTCATTCCGAACAGCTCACCTAAGATTTCAATCAATTTCTGCTCACTTTGTCTCATTTGCTTATCAAATGCAACGAGCGAAAACTTCGGTCCCTTTTCCGCCAATGCCTGTTCCTCTGCATTGATCCATCCCCCTTCACCAATTGCGTTGGCATAATTCTCAATCACTTTCCACTCATTCATCGACATCTCTTCAAGAGGTAAACTTTTTATAGCATCTGTCAATTCATGATCTTCTGCATTCGGAATTAACACTTGTATCGCATTTGCCAGATCATCAAAGGTATCTTCTGCCTCTCCTTGATGTAATAATCGGATCATATACAGCACATATTTTCTCGCAAGTCCCTGCATTCTTTCTTTATCATCGGAAAAAGCGATAAGAAGTATATGATATGCAACCATCTGTCTTTCCAAATTCTTAGACTGTACATATTCTTCCAACTGCTGTACATGCCAGTCGATTTTGCCTCCTCTCAGGTGATCAATCGCCCACGCAGCCTTCTCACATAAATATGTGTTATTGTCAAAAGCATACTTCCACAATTGATCATACAGTTCTTGCGGAACCTGCTTATCTTGACTCTCACCAATTCCTTCCGCAGCCAAAAAGACCGCTCCCTCCGGTAGTTCACTCTGCTGTTCGATTGCGATCAATTCCTGCACCATAGCATCATCTGTCTCACAGGCAATCGCCATACGTAAAGTTTCCTGCCAGATATTATCCCGATAATGATCGGAGATCCATTTTCTTCTCTCATCCTTGGATCGTTTTGCAAGAAAACAAGCTGCCAAATACTCTCCGACATTCAAATGCAAAAACAGAAAACATTCTTGTCCCTTATGAATGCCTTTATCCAATATTCCCCTTTGCAGCCAGAACTCCAGGCACTGTTCTGCCATCTTTCTTGCTTTTACCAACGGATATTCCATCTCTTTTGCAAAAAATTCACCGGCATACGCAATCATCTTATTTTTCGAATACGCATCACCGGCTACATCATCCGCCTTGCTCATCATGTAATAAGCAATTACCTCAATTCCATAAGATAACTCCGTTTCCGAAAGCAACATCTCATTTTCTCTGCTTGATCCATGCAACCACTCATCAAGAATCGCCTGATACAGACAAATTTTATTTGTTCCGAACTCTTTTTGTTTCAAAGACAGTTGTACCATAAAACCCAATATCAGCGGGCTTCTACATGCCAGACGGTAAATGTCCCTATTCTGAATGCGATCCGAAAACCACTGATAATTTGTCTGATAATCCGGCTGTATCATTTCCATCAATTGCCGCGCAAAAGAATCTAACTGCCACTCATCGATCGGTAATATCTGATAATGCTTGAACTCGCTTAATTCGGTTGCATCATATCCAATGGGCCGGCTTGTTACCACAATTTTCTGTTCCGGATGACCAAAGCCCCATATCGCAATCTCCTTTGAAACAATTCTTCTGTAATCACCGCACTCATCCAATCCATCCAGAATGAGCAAAGAAAAGAACCTTGCGATATCCGCTTTGTCAAACTCAAAATCCATGGATTGTGTCATGGTTTTGCGTAAAGCCTCTTCAAAAGAGAGGCCATCTCTCATGGAACGCGCAACATCCCATAAACGCACTTTACCTGCCGCTATCTGCATGGCATCCGCCTGACAAAAAAGCTTCTTGCACATCGTGCTTTTGCCCATTCCCGGACCACCGAGCACAACCTCATTTCCCGTTTCCATCAACAATGTTTCTACATCATAGGTATCAGAACCCGTTCTTCCGGAATATTCATCATATTTTTTCAAAAACTCCCACTGTGTCTGCGCCTGTTTCTCCCTTAAATCCTTTTCATCTATAATATTCAGCCGCATCCAGGCCTTCTCGATCGGCAGCTTTCTTTGCACACCTAAAACCGTAATATAGGAATTCTCTTTTTTCTGTTCTTCCAAATATCTCTGCAACTTTTCATAGGTATCCACTCTTGCTATGGTCCGCTCGGCGTTCCAATCCAATTCTGCCTGCAAATACTCCACCAATTCATGTCTGGCATTCGCTTCCATACATGAGCAAGCTTCCAACAGATCTGTGAAATCCAATACATCCTGCTTCGCATCAAATACTATTTTGCCACCATATTGCCCCATTTCCGGAATCGTATAACTTGATTGCTTCTCCCCCAGAATCATCATCTTAATGTGAGGATATGTTTCATACACCTCATGTGCGATAACCTTAGAAAACGAGTATTGTATCTTTGCACTCGTCTTATCCGCAGTCACCTGAATCCCCAGTCCCTGTTGTATATCACCCAAATCAATCCCCGGATAATTTTTCTCTTTTGTATTTAAATTTACCAGATGCCAGCCATATATCCGATTCAGGACCTCACACATGATATCTTCCATCACCTTGTTCTCATCGAGCATATTCAGCTTGCCACTATATTTTAAATATGTATGCAAAAATGCAAACATTGAACTGAGTTGCTCTTTATCTGTGTGCGATCTTGTCATAAAATTTATCTCCCCAAAATACTTTTTTGCAAAGAAAGCCGATGCCTCGCATCGACTTTCCAATTACTTTAAAATCCTATTATTCCACCCCGACGCATCCGGCAACATCCACATTCCAATCCTTCAGCATACGAAGTTCCTTTTCAATTTCCTGATAGATTGAGACATCTGTAATCTCAACCAGTACCACATGTCCAGCCTCCGAAGCCTCTCGCATCGCTGCTGCATCGTAACAGATATTCTCACCGTATACGGTCTGAATTCCCTTTGCGGCAAGTCCTTCCACAATCTTCGTGATTGTCGTCTTGGCAACGCGTTCAATCTCCGAACCGGTCAAAAACACCTTCGTAATTCCTTCGTTCTTGCAGTACAACTCAATATTTGAGATTGCAAGCTGAATAGAAGCATCCGCACTCAGCATCTTCTGATTCCGGTATTTGATTCTAAGTAGAAATCCTGTAAGCCCCTTGCTTCCCTTATTCTGTGTCAGAATACCAAATTGACGCAGCTTATAAAAGCGAACTAACTCTTCTGCCTCCTGCAGCTTATTAGACAGGACCGCCACACAAACAAGATATAAGGCAGCAAGAAAGATTCCCATTACAAAACCAAGTACAACATACTTTTTACTGAATACCGGCGTTGAGGCAACAACAGCGTCTTCTGCTTCCGTTTTACTATCGCTCTCATCCGCCACTTCACTGTCAACCGCCTTCAATTGCTCCTCGGTCAGCGAAGAAGTCAGCGTTGTAATCTGATCCTGATATGACTTGATCAAATCGGTTACCGCTTTCTGCGCATTTGCTAAATCGGAATCGGTTTGAACCTGATAATTTTCAGAAACAAGCACCAGTTTATGGGGCCCAATTCTATCTTTCATATCCTCATACCGTCCCTGTAACGCCTTCTGAATTGCCTCTGATACAGTCTGTAAACTCTCACCATCTGTGTACTTTACAAGCACGGAAAATGTATTATCTGAATCCACATTGGCAGATACAAGTTCTGCAAGATACTTATCCTCAGTCTTTGTATTTACCTCTTTCCAGATATCCTTCTGCTTTAATCCATGCTCTGCATAATCCACGTAAGCATTTGTAATTGCCGAAGTGTAATCCTGTCTGTTATCCTTCTGTCTCTTATACACATCTGACGCTGCCGACGATCTTACGCGT
>URQG01000159.1 GCA_900549895.1 uncultured Lachnobacterium sp. | reverse complement strand
CACGCCGCCACAGGAGTTTCGCAATCGCTTATTTTGTTTTATCATCTACGACTAATTATACCAATTTCTTCGTATGAAAAAAAGAGTGTCAGACCAATATTTCGTCTGACACTCCTGTTTTACAATCAATCAGTCATTACTTCTTCTGAACATATTTCAGACAGTCGAGTGTTACGGCTACAAGAATAATGATGCCGGAGAATACGAACTGAAGGTTTGTATCGATACCAAGGATTGTAAGAGAATATGTCAATGCAGTAAAGATGAACACACCAGTTACAACACCGGAGATTTTACCGATACCACCGGTAAAGGATACACCACCAACTACACAGGCTGCAATGGCATCCATATCCCAGCCCTGTCCATAAGTTGCGGATCCGGAACCTACCATTCGGATACACTCAAGCCATGAGCCGAATCCATATAAGATACCAGCCATAACAAACGCACAAAGTGTAATTGCAAATACAGAAATACCGGACACGGCTGCTGCCTCAGGGTTTCCACCTACTGCATATAAATATTTTCCAAATGTTGTCTTATTCCAAATGAACCATACAATAATGATTGCTGCAAGTGCCCAGAGAATAATTGTCGGGAAACCATTAATCTTAGGGATGATCATGTTTGGAATCGTAGGCTCGATTGCACCGAAGGATACACCCTTTGTTGCGTAAGTTACCAGACCGAATATTACAAGCATATTTGCCATGGTTGAAATAAACGGATGCATCTTGAACTTCGCAGTAAAGAATCCGGCAATACTCGTAAAGAACGTACAGAACACGATACACAAAACTAAAGCAAGTAATACGCGTGCTCCTGTCGGCATACCTGTAAAGTCAAAGATATGTCCGAACACACCACCGGTGTTGATTCCCTGATGCATCACGATCGTTGCAGTGGTCATACCCATACCAACCATTCGTCCTACAGAAAGATCCGTTCCGGCAAGGAGGATCAATCCTGCAACACCCAGTGCAAGGAACATTCTAGGCGAAGCCTGCTGTAAAATATTCAGCACATTATTATAGGTAAGAAGAGGAGTTCCCTTCTTAATCGGTGTGATAATACACAAAGCGATGAAAATGATAAGGATTGCAATATACAGACCATTCTGCAGGAGGAACGAACGACGGTTGAACGTATATTTGTAATTCTCCCACTTCTGTGCTCTTGATTCCATAAATGTAAATTTGGAAAGTCTCAAATTATCGATCAGATGATATTTATGGCGGAATGCCTCATGCTTTCTGTCCTTAATCTCCTGATATTCCTTTTCAAGTTCCAGCTTTGCATTAGAAAGACGGTTCTTATGTACATAATTCTCGTCTTTGATCTCCCGCTGCTCCGAGAGTGATGCCAGATTATCTTTGTGCTGCTTGTCAAGTTCTGCAAGCTTTCTCTCGTAATTCTCTTTTGCCTGCACCTTCTGTGCTTCACAGCTTTCTTTTACCTGGTTAAAATAATCCACTTCAAAGTGTGCTTTTAAATATGCTTCCGCATCAGCGATCAGCTTATCGATTTCAGCCTTGTTCTTTGCTTCCACTGCTTTTGCTTTGGAAAGTTCTTTGCTGATTTCGGCAATATGCTCGCTTTTCTCTGTCTTTGACAATGTACGGTCTCTCTTAATCGCATCAATCGTATTATTGTATGAGATTACCTTTGCCGTACCATCTTCTCGCAAAGCATCAATTTTTTTCTGTATTCCACCGACATATTCATCGATCGGTTTGCGCAGGGCGAGTTCCTGCTCTGCCGTAAGAATTTTACTGTTATTAGCCATATCTGTCTTCTCCCTTTATTATAGGTATTTTGCACTGAGTCTTAACAACTCTTCCTGATCGGTTTCTTTCGTGTTAACGATTCCTGAAAGATGTCCGTTAGACATAACACCAATTCGATTGGTAATACCAAGAATCTCCGGCATCTCGGAAGATACTACGATGATCGTTTTACCTTCTTTTGCCATCTGGATGATCAGCTCATAGATTTCATATTTCGCGCCAACATCGATTCCTCGTGTCGGTTCATCCATCATGAATACCTGTGGTCCTCTTTCCAGCCACTTTCCGAAGATAACCTTCTGCTGATTACCGCCGGAAAGACTCGTGATCATATCTTCCGGTCCCATACATTTTGTATGCATGATCTTGATTTCATTGGCCGTTGCGTTTGTCATCTTCGTATCCGATAGCGGTATTCCCGCTTTATAAGATCCAAGATTGGCAATCGTTGTATTAAAAGTAAGATCACCTTTTAAGAATAATCCATTCGCTTTACGTTCCTCTGTAATCATCGCAAAGCCATAATCCATTGCTTCTTTTGCATTCTTAAAATTCATAAGGTGTCCATTCAGGTAAACACGGCCTGCTGCTCTGGTACGAACACCAAAAATCGTTTCCAGAAGTTCTGTACGTCCTGCACCAACCAATCCGTATAATCCAAAGATTTCACCTTTGCGGACATCAAACGAAATGTCCTGCAGATGTGGCTCATACTTTGTTGACAGATGCTGCACGGATAGGACAATATCCCCCGGAGTATTATCAACCGGTGGAAATCGGTTTTCCAGCACACGTCCAACCATCGCTGTGATCAGTTCATTCATATCGGTTTCTTTTGCCGGCTTGGTCATAACGAGATTACCATCTCGAAGAACGGAGATTTCATCACAGATTTCAAAGATCTCATCCATCTTATGCGAGATATAGATCAGTGAAATCCCTTGCGCCTTCAACATTCTCATCATTTCAAACAGCTTATCAACTTCCTGAACCGTCAGGGACGATGTCGGCTCATCAAGAACAATAACCTTGGAATTATAAGAAATTGCCTTGGCGATCTCACACATCTGACGTTGTGAAACCGACATCTTTTTCATCGGCTGCTCCAGATTGACCGTCATTCCCAGCTTTCGGAACAGTTCGGACGCCTCAGACTTCATTCTGTTTTCATCAACCATGCCCAGTCCATTGCGCGGATAACGTCCGAGGAACAAATTGTCCACTACGTTTCTTTCCAAACACTGATTTAATTCCTGATGCACCATTGCAATTCCATTCTCAAGGGCATCTTTTGGTCCGGAAAAGTTTACTTCTTTTCCTTCAAGATAGATCGTACCTTCATCTTTCTGATAGGTGCCGAAGAGGCACTTCATCATCGTTGACTTACCGGCGCCATTCTCACCCATAAGACCCATGACCGTACCCTCTTTCACATCCAGATTGATGTGGTCAAGAACCCGGTTTCGTCCGAAGGATTTACACATGCCGCGTATGGATAAGACGATGTTATCTTTCTTATCTTCCATTGCTCTTACTCCTGTCCTATAATCGATTAATATGTCTTCTGCAAAAAGTTTAGGGAGAACTTCTTCTCCCTAAACTGTCTAAATCCTATCGGTTTTTACTGATTAAGGATTGCTGTATATGAAGCTGCATTGTCTGTCTTAACCATGTTGATTGCAAATGCATCATACTGGCTTGGGTTTCCTAAACGGTTTGTAATATTGGACTCTGTCTGTCCGTCACCACCGATGTACTCAACATCAAGATTTAACAGATCATCATACTTCTGAAGAAGTGGCTGGTAAGTAGAGCTTAAGAAGTTATCAGCTGCATTATAAATGTTCAGCCATACCTTCTTTGTTGCATGAGCAGACTCATCAAGCTGGTTTGAAACCGGAGCCCATGTAACTGTAGAATCTGTGAAATCCTGATAGTTGTCAGCTGTAACTGCTACGTTTAATGCGTAGTAAGAACGCTGATCAGCATCATATTTGTAAACATCCTCAGTTAATACGTTTCCTGCATCATCAGCAGTTCCGATACCTGTGTCGATGTCAACGCCGTCTAATGCGTTACGAAGAACACGAAGTGTTAAGTAAGCCTGAACGTCAGCATGCTGGCTGATTGTTCCGCCGTATCCCTCTGCGATAGCTGCAACAGCATCACTGTTTGCATCGTATCCGAATGTAGCTACCTTGTTATCTTTTGACCATGCATTGAACATTGACATTCCCATTCCATCATTGTTAGATGCAACGATATCAATCTGATCGCCGAATGAAGATGACCATGTTCCGATTGCATTACCTGCTGTAGCAGCATCCCATGTTGCTCCTGCTGAGTTCTTCATTTCCTGTGAAGCAAGCTCACGTACTACATAATCTTTACCATTGACAGTAATCTTTCCATCCTGTACAACGCTTGCAGATCCGTCTGTGTTTGTTCCTGCCGGGTCACTGACGATTTCACCATTATTGTCAACTGCTGTTCCAAGAGCCTTACGAACACCTCGTGTACGAGCGATGGAATCATTATGTCCGATATCACCGATTGCAAGTACGTATCCGATCACGCCATCACCGTTGCGGTCGATGGTATCAATATTTTTCTCAATGTAATCTGCGATCATCTGTCCCTGAAGTTCAGCACCCTGATTTGCGTCGAAACCTACATAGTAAGTATCTTTATTAAAGTTTAACGCTGTCATATCAAGTTCGCCTGTTGAACTGTTCGATGGCTGACGATTGAACCATACTAAAGGCTTATCCTTGTTGGCAACTTCTCCGGAGTTTGTAGCAGAAGCATTTCCGCCGCCCTGTGTTCCTGAGTTCGATGCATCTCCACCTGAGCCACATGCCATAGATGACATAGCAAGGATTGCTGCCATAGTTAAAACCACGATTTTTTTCTTCATATTGTATTTCCCCCTTTTGCTTGGTTGTTTGTTGATATTGACAGTATATCGATTTAGGGGCTTTAACTCTATAGAAAATTTTTCGATGGATATTAAAAATTTTTGTATTTTTTCGTCACAACGCCCAACGTTCTTATTATTTTAATCGTCCGTTCGTCGCTTTGCACTATATCAAAGAGGTAAAAAGCCTCTCCATGCTTGCGCAGAGAGAGGCTTTCGCTTAAATCTGGTTTCCCACGATCCTGTAATATGATTTTGAAGTGATTTTAAACACAATATA
>URQG01000158.1 GCA_900549895.1 uncultured Lachnobacterium sp. | reverse complement strand
GAGATTACTACGCGTCTCGTGGGCTCGGAGATGTGTATAAGAGACAGAAGTTATGCTTAAACTATCGTTACGTTATTGGAGGGTGCATTGGAAAAAGCTGATCAAGGTTCTTTTTGCAATGATTTTAAGCTCAGCAGCACTTATGATCGCTTTTTTGCTTGCAAGATCCTCGACAGAGAAGTCTGTGCAGGATGTGTTAAATGTAAATGGAAACTACGATATTGTGGTACAGGACTTAACCAAAAGTCAATTGGACATCCTTGCGAGTGATGATCAAATTGCAGAATACGGAATCGTTCAAAATGGGGGTGTTTGTTGTACAAAGAATGAAACGATGATTCCATATGGCGCATTTTTGTCGAAAAAGGCGGTTGATATGTTTCATTATCCGGTCGAAAAGGGAGGTCATTATCCGCAAAAATCAGGCGAAATTGCAGGATATGAGAGTTCTTTTCATGCAATGGGTGTTGCGGCAGTCGTTGGAAATAAAGTGCATCTGCAGATGTATGATGCCAAGAGTAAAAAAGTCTCAGAAGGAGACTATACCATAAGCGGTGTGATCAGTGATTATAAGAACGGACAACCAAAAGTTCGCACTATAAAAAATTATCTTGATTATGATGAGAGCAAAACGGATTTTCCGGAATTATTTTTTTATGAGCAAGATATTCAAAACGGTAATACGATGACCGGAATGGTACTGTGTGATGCGGATGCGGCACCATATGATGTTGAAAAGAAATTAAAGGGAGATGGTCTGGCTGCCTGTGTAGGAAATCGGTTGGCAGGATTAGCGGCAATCGCAGTGGCACCTTTTCAGACGCAAAATGAATTATACCGGAATGCAAAATCCGCACATAATGATTTTTATGCTTCCTATATGGTTCCCGCATCGGTAATTATAATTTTTATCCTGTCATTTTGTTCGATATACGGAATGATGTCGTGCAATATGGAAGATCGTAAAAAGAATTTGGGTTTACTTGAATGCATCGGAATGTCCAGGAAGAAGTGTTCTCTTTATCTGTTTTTGGAGAGTATTCTACAGACAATTGCCGGCATCGGATTGGGTTATATTTTGGGAATTGCATTGTATGAGGCTTACATCAGAGTGGTGGCAGAATGGAAGGGCATTATAATATATAATGCGTTTGCGGTACATCCGATCACACGGGCAGTCAGTTTGAATCCTCTGGTTTATCCGGCAGTCATATGTTTTGTGATTGCTTTGGCGGCAGTTGTGTCTGCCATCAGACGTAATCTTAGACGAACACCTCTTGAGATGCTGCATGCCGAGCGCGGGGAAGTATCCGGTATGAATAAAAATAAGTATGTGATTGTCACGATTATGATTACCGGCTGGACAATGGTATTCGGGGCAACTTTTATGCTTGCAAAAGCGGACTCCGACAGTTCCGAGATCGTTTCTAACTTACAGGAAATTTCTGATGTGGATAGCGATTATTCTATTTCGAAAGATATTTATGATACGATGGTGGGAAATGTCCAGTTTAACCGGCATTCGGACGCGGTATCGCAGAAAGATTTTGAACGGCTGAAGTCTTTTCAGGGAGTAACTGATATTAAGGGTGTTTTGCGAATACCCGGAAATAAACTGCTATATAAAAAGGGAAATATTCCAGAGAATATAGAAGATGCGTTAGGTGAATTAAATATTGATCAAAATATCGTGGGTTCCAATCTTGAAGAACTGAATCGACTTAGTTTAAAGGAACAAGGTTATGAAGCGAATGATGTTTTGTACAATGTTCCGGCACTTGCTGTGGATGACGGCTTCGCACAGAAACTCAAATCCAGTTTGGTCAGTGGTGAGATGGACGATGCTTTTTTACAAGGGAAGTCCGTGATTCTGGTTGCATATGAAAGTCCGGAAGATCTTCCTTTCCATGTCGGAGATACGATTCAGATGACAGATACCTGTATTGGGGAGAAAGAATATGAACAATATGATTTTTCTAGAAATACCATGCCAAAAGACAGAAAGCCATCTTTTTTGTATTCATATGATGATGGATCTGTGAAGGATTTAAAAGGCTATTCTTTTGGTAAAAAAGTTGTTAATGATGTTACGATTTCAGGAATCATGGTCATCAGGAATAAGGAATGGAAGAAACTATTGTACACGGACAGTTATGTGTCGGAAGCGGGAAAGGACGAGTATGTTCATCCAAAATATAATATCCTTTGCTATGAGGAAGCATTGCCGGAGATGAACCGGCTGGATACCGGATATACCGATGTATATATTAAGACGGACAATTCTTTTCATTCGGATACGTTTGAGGAGTTATTCTATGAGATCGCCGGGAAGAGTACACTTTTGAAACCTGTATCGCGGCAGGGAGCAAAAGAAGAACTTATGCGGGCAAAATGGTCGAATGTGGTTATATTTATCTCTGTAATCATTCTGATCGTCATCGTGGGAATCCTGGGAATGATCAACTCCTATACTTATGCGATCAAGAAAAATACACGAAGTATCTGCATTCTGCGGGCAATCGGTATGCGGCAGAAGACAATACGATTCCGATTGCTTAGGAAAATGCTGCTTTGGCCGTTTGTTGCAGTTTCGACATCGGTTATTCCAATCTTTGTTTTTGATAAAATCAAAGATTATGCCTATCATTATGCATTTGACCTTGGACATAACGGATGGGAAATGAAAAGTAATGGTGTTATGTATATCTGTTGGCAGGCGTTATTCCCATGGTACATTGAGATGTGGAAACAGCCGGTTATTATGGTTATGTTGATTTCCGTAGCCTTCTTGCTGGTACTGAATCTGGTTGCGTTGGAAATTTCCATGAAGGATATGTGGCAGTTAAGCATAACGGAAGGTATGCGAAAAGAGATTTTTTAAGGGGGATGGGTTATGATTGAAGTCAGAGATTTATATAAAGAGTATCAGAATAAAGGGGAGGAAAGCAAAGTCGTTGCGGTGGATCATGTCTCATTTGAATTAAAGAATGGCGATTTTGTCGCGGTTATGGGACCATCGGGGAGTGGAAAAACAACGATTCTGAATTTAGTCAATGGGCTTGATTATCCAACGAGTGGTGAGGTATTATACAATGGAAAGAACATTTATGAAATGAACGATGATGAATTGTCGGATATGAGATTGCGTCATATGGGTACCGTTTTTCAGGCATATAATCTGATACCGGAGTTATCGGTATATGAAAATATTGTATTGCCGATTAAGATTGCCAAAGAAAAGATCAACACGAAGAAGGTGGATCATTTATTAGAACAATTAGGGTTGATCGACCGAAAAAATTTTATGCCGGATCAATTATCGGGAGGTCAGCAGCAGAGAGTGGCGATTGCAAGAGCGATGGTAAATGCACCGGAAATTCTGTTTTGCGATGAACCGACTGGTAATCTGGATAAGAAAACGGGAGACGAAGTCATGGATGTGTTGAAACTACTGAATGAAGAAATGGGGATCAGTATTATGGTAATTACACACGATCAGTCCGTTGCTGACCGTTGTAAAAAGATTATGCATTTGTCGGATGGAAAACTTGTTATGTAAGACAATTTAAAAGGGCGGGAATGTAAATGAAAAAGATTTTGGTTTTATGTATCTGTATCGCTATTTTAGCAATTATATTTGTATTCAGCGGAAAAGGAAAATATACGAAAGTGTTACAAGATCTGAATGTCGATGATCTGGACAAAATCGTAATTTACAATGCCGATGTGAGCGTAACTTTAGATCAAAAGGATGACATGCAAAAGATGGTTGATATTTTAACATCGATGCAGTTGCGGGAAACTTCCCCAAACACGAAAGACGGTTTTGCCTTTTCGATTGAGTTGTATGATCACAATGGAGAAGAAACCACGATTGTAGTAGCGTCCTTAGATATAACAATTGGAGGCAAAAATTATAAGTGTAAGGACGATTATTGTGAGCAGATTCGCAACTTGTATGAACAATATCAAATAAAATAAAAGCTCTCACTTGGGATAGTGGAAGCTTTATTTTTGAAGGAGAAGGGTTTGGTTAGTATAAATTGCCGTTTTTGTCACATGAAAGGTTCACAGATAAAGTTTTGGTTGCAATTATAGAGGATAAATAGTATTTCTGTGCCATGGCAGTTGCTGAGGCTGTATTACCACTGTGTGATGCGGACGAATTTATAATTTTCCAATCGGAATTGTAGATTGCAGAATTTACAGAGGCCGCCGAACATTTACTTGAAGAACCTGTGTAAGAGAAGTCTCCTTTTAGTTGGTAGATGAACTATCGGTTGTTATTTCTTCATAATAATATGCTGGTTCACTTTGAATACAGTGCCGGTATGCGCGGTAACAATTTATTCCATAGGAAAGACTACAGATTAGAGCACTGATAAATAGAATGTACACAATCCCACGCAAATACCGTTTCTGGTTTATTTGCCTAAGAAGATCCTGTGTGTTCTGTTCACGTATATAATCACCGATGATTTCTTGTGGTGACCCGAAGTGGTTTATTAAATCCTCGTATGAGGGATTTGGAGACGAAGCATAATAATCCTCGATAGAAGATTTGATCGTATGTAAATATGCTTTCTGTTTTTTCCCATAGACTGGAAATAAATGCTTTAAATCTTTCATATAGCGCGAACAGTTCTTGCTTTTCATATGTTAATTCCTCCAATTTAATACTGATGTGATACCGTTTGCTATCTCGGTATATGCTTCTATCAACTCGTTTAGATAGATAAGTCCCTCTGATTCAATATGATAATAAGTTCGTTTTCGCCGAACCCCTACTTTTATCTCATAGGAAGAAATATAGTTTTTGTCTGCAAGCTTATATAGAGCTGGATACAGAGAACCTTCGGGAACGTTAATAATGTTGTCAGAACGTTCCTGCATTAGTTGACAGAGTTCATATCCGTAACAGTCTTTTTCCGATAGCAGTTTCAAAGCTAGCATTTCAATAGAGCCTTTTTTAAAATTGTCGCGACGATCCATATGGCACTCCTTTTATATTTTTAGTTTATCAT
>URQG01000157.1 GCA_900549895.1 uncultured Lachnobacterium sp. | reverse complement strand
GATCTACACGCGTAAGATCGTCGGCAGCGTCAGATGTGTATAAGAGACAGCATTGATTCCAATTATTCTGTTGATGGGATTTATTCCGTTGATTGTACATATGTATCAGTACAATGCAAACTTGTCACAGTTTGACTGGTTCCCGAGCGGATCGGACGGACAGGTGGACTTCTTCTTTGGATGGAAGATGATTGCAATCATTATTGTCGGTATAGTGATGGTAGGTATCTTATTATATAGATATTTGAAGAAGAAGGAGACATTACGATTTGAAAATGCGTTTTATTGTCTGTTTTTCTATGGATTGTTCGTAGCAATGTCGGCATTATTTTCCGGTTATAAATATTGGGTAGTGCGTGGCACCTATGAATTGTTTGAGCCGGTATGGGTTGTATTTACATATATTTTGTTATGCTACTATACCTACCATTTTGTACAGGAAGAGAAGCAGATAAAGACTGTTTTGTCTGTGGCTGGAGTTGGGATGGCAATTGTAACACTGATTGGTGTATTCCAGTATTTCAAGCTTGACTTCTTTAAATCCGGTTTCGGCAAGCATCTGATTACGAACCCGAGTTGGTGGGGCAATCTGGATGAAATTAATTTTAATATGTTGGAAGGAACATCTTATACGACGCTGTATAATCCAAACTTCCTTTCCTTTTATTTTGGTATGTTGGTTCCGCTTGTTGCCTGTTTGTTTCTTGCATCAAAAAAAGTGTGGCAGAGAGTTTTACTCGTAGCTGCAGAGGTATTGTGTATGATTTGCCTGAAAGGAAGCGGAAGCGATACCGGCTGGATGGCGATTGTTGCAGGCGTTGTTATTTTGGCATTGGTACTGATCAGCAGAAAGAAAAAGGCGTTCTATGTGGTTTTGGCAATTGTGATTGTCGGAGGCGTTGTGGCGGTTACTGCGGGAGCAAAGACTTCGATCGGAGAGCGGATCAAGAATACAATTGTCGGCACATACTATATGGAAGACGCATATGCAGTACGGTCATTTTCTACGAATGATAATAATGTAAAACTGAATGTCAAAGGCAATGTATTATATGCTTCTTATGATACAGATGAGAGCGGTGCGACCCAAATACATTGCTCCGATTCGGATAACAACGTGTTGGAGACAACTTTGATTGATCAGGATAATCAGATTTATTCCATCAATGATGTCCGGTATGATGGAGTAACGCTTAAGGCGATTCAATTAAATGACAATAACGACAATAATATACCTGCGATTACTGTGACTGTAGATGGAGTGGAATGGAATTTCGTGCAGATTGAAAATCAGGGATATTATTTATTGAACTATGCCGGAAAACTTGTTAAGTATGATGGCACATCAAGGTCGTATTTGTTTAAAGAGGATGCAATGAGTTATCGAGGCCATATATGGGACATGACGATTCCGTTTTTAGGAAAGCATGTTTTCATGGGGTCCGGTGCAAATACTTATATGTTGGAATATCCACAGGATGACTATATCGGGCAGAAATACATTTATGCGAACGGGTATGAAGTCAAGGCGCATTGCTGGTATCTGCAGCAGTGGGTAGAGACCGGTTTGATCGGAACGATTGCCTTACTTATTTTTCTGATGTGGTATGTAGTACAGTCCATTCGTATTTATCGTCGTGCAGATTTGCATGAAAGCTTGAGCTGGGTTGGATTTGGTCTGTTTGCTGCAGTACTTGTGTATTTGATTGCCGGTATCGCAAACGATTCAAATGTTTGTACGGCTCCGGTATTCTGGGGAATGCTCGGACTTGGGCTTGCAACGAACCGTATGATTTCAGAAAAAGAGGGACTTTTTGTTAAAGAGACTGTAATAGAAGAGACGGATGTCAAGCTGGCGGCAGCGACAAAAGAGTCAGGTGCTCATGCGGGAGCTGGCAAGGACCAAGAGGAAACGATAGGCAACGTACAGAATACGAATAAAAAACAGGCTGCAAATAAAAAACAGTCAAGAAAGCAACGAAAGAATCAAAAGAAATAATTCAAAGGATAAGGGGATATGTTACAAGGGAAAACGCAGATCCGGCAGGATTCTGCCAAGTATATCCGAATTGCAGTATTGGTCATTTATGATATGATGGCAGTCTTTCTGGCTGAGGTATTGTCGATTTGGACGCGATTTGATTTTAGTTTAAAAAGCGAGCAGGGAATTCCGTTTTTAGAGACGGCAATGCATTATGTCTGGTTAAATATAATAACGACATTGATTGTGTTTGTAATTATGCATCTGTACAACAGCTTGTGGCAGTATGCAAGTGTGCAGGAACTTTTAAATGTTGTGATTGCCTGTCTTTTAAGCTCGGCATTACAGAGTGTTGGAATGCATATGCTTCAGTGGAGCATGCCACGCTCGTATTACATCCTGTATTTCTTTTTTCTGTTGGCATTTATTGCAGGAAGCCGGTTTGTTTACCGGGCGCTTCGTATCATACGCCATAATTATATCGGGGAGTTTGTTGGGCATGCAGTGCCAACGATGATTATCGGTGCCGGAGACAGCGCTTATTTTCTGATGAAAAATATGACAAGCAGCAGTCAGATCCGCAACAAAGTTGTTTGTGTGATGGATGCGGATAAAGGCAAGATCGGCAGTCAGATCCTGGGTGCTCCGATCGTCGGGGATGACAGTAAGATTCCGTGGGCTGTTGAAAAATACGGCGTACAGGAAATCTTTATTGCAATACCGAATCTCCCGGGTGCACGCAAAAAGGCGATTCTTGAACTATGTAAGAACACCGGATGCAAGATTAAGATCCTTCCAAGTATGGCACAGATTGTAAACGAGGAAGTCAGTGTATCCAATTTCCGCGAAGTGGAGATTGAGGATCTGCTTGGAAGAGAACCGGTCAAGACGAATCTGGATGAAGTCATGGGATATATTGCAGGCAAGGTTGTTCTGGTTACCGGAGGAGGCGGATCGATCGGAAGTGAGTTGTGCAGACAGATTGCGGCACATTATCCGGCGAAGCTGATTATTCTGGATATTTATGAGAATACAACCTATAGTCTGCAGCTTGAACTGCAGAAAAAGTATCCGGAGCTGGACCTTACGGTGCTGATCGGCTCCGTGCGTAATACGCATCGCGTGGATACGATTTTTCAAAACTATAAGCCTCAGATTGTTTTCCATGCGGCAGCCCATAAGCATGTTCCGCTTATGGAGACAAGTCCGAATGAAGCAATCAAGAATAATGTGTTCGGAACCTTTAATGTCGCAAACGCAGCGGGAAGAACCGGAACGGAGCGCATGGTGCTGATTTCCACCGATAAAGCGGTCAATCCGACCAATATTATGGGCGCATCCAAGCGTATCTGTGAGATGATCATTCAGGGAATGCAGCATCGGTTCCCGGCAACAAACTATGTGGCAGTTCGCTTCGGAAATGTGCTGGGCAGCAACGGAAGTGTCATTCCTCTTTTTAAGAAGCAGATCGCGGAAGGCGGACCGGTCACGGTCACGGATAAGAACATCATCCGCTATTTTATGACGATTCCGGAGGCCGTGTCGCTTGTGCTACAGGCAGGTGCGTATGCCAAGGGAGGCGAAATCTTTGTTCTGGACATGGGAGAACCGGTAAAGATTGATGATATGGCAAGAAACCTGATCCGTTTGTCGGGATATGAGCCGGATGTGGATATTCCGATCGTGTATACGGGACTTCGACCGGGAGAGAAAATGTTTGAAGAGTGCCTGAAGGAAGAAGAAGGACTTCAGAAGACCGCCAATGATCTCATTTTTATCGGCAAGCCGATCGACTTTGACGGGGATGAGTTCTTTGAGCAGCTGGCAGATCTTAAGAAGACCGCGTATGAGGATGATCCGCAGATGAAGCTGGTGGTGGAGAAGCTGGTGCCGTCCTATCGGGCTGAAAAATAGTTGATAAGTTTTAGGGGAAAAGGATATAATAGGATTAGCTGAAAGTAGTTTATCTTGGAGGTTATGAATGAATCGTTGGACCGTTCATGTGAAGAATTTTGGAAAAATCGAAGATGCAAGCGTAGAAGTCGCTCCATTAACATTATTTGTGGGGGATAACAATAGTGGAAAAAGCTATATGATGACGCTGATCTATGGCCTTTTTGGTGTTGATTTCTTTTTTGAAAAATACAATTTTGATGAATCTACAATTGCGTATCAGCGATGTTGTGAATACGTTGATAAGTTGGTGAGGACAGAACATATAGAGTTCTATGATCTGGAAGGAAATGATTTAGAGGCTTTTCAGGAATTGCTTAATGAAGTGCTAAAAAATAATAGTGATGTTTTCTTGCGAAAACTGTTTAACAGAGAAATGGAAATAGAGTCTTTACAAATTTCGTTTCCAAGTAATTTGAAATTGGAATTTAGAATTACAAGAGAACCTGAAACCGAAGAACATCCAGAATCCGTTACGATTGCATTGACTGAAAAACATAAGAGCATTGTTTCGGGATATGGATCGGATGTGCATAAGTTTCAAAATGATGGAAATGGGCACAGATTTTTTATCTCTTATATTATGCAAAGCATGCTTCGCGGTGAGATGGGAAGCGCAAAATTTAAACAGAGAATTTATTTCCCGACAGCTCGTACCGGCTTTATGCTGACGTATAAGTCTTTGGTTGGAACTGCAATGCAGGATAAATTTACGTTAGATGAAACGGAAAAGAATCTTCTTACCCGACCAACAAGCGATTTTTTGCGCGAGTTGAGTAGCATGAACACTATGAGAACTCGCGAAAGATTTCAAACGGTATTAGATTTTATTGAAAATAATCTTATTGTGGGACATATTAATGTATCTGACACTCCAACACAGGATTTTGTATATACACCAGAAGGGACAACACAAGAGTTGCCTTTGTATGTAACTTCAGGGGTTGTAACAGAACTGACTCCGTTTTTGTTATTTTTGAAATATACAAATCCGGGCGCTTTTTTAATTGAAGAACCGGAAATATCTTTGCATCCGCAATTGCAGTGGCAGATGGCAAGGGTATTAATCCGTTTATCCAATATGGGATCTGTCTCTTATACACATCTCCGAGCCCACGAGACGCGTAGTAATCTC
>URQG01000156.1 GCA_900549895.1 uncultured Lachnobacterium sp. | reverse complement strand
ATCTACACGCGTAAGATCGTCGGCAGCGTCAGATGTGTATAAGAGACAGCATTTACATTGTGATTACTCTTAATATACGCTCTTCCGCACTGACCATATTTACTTCTTTCCTCAGGTGTGAGTGAATATACATATTCAATCTTTTCAGCCAAATCAACAGCGTCATAAGGTTCAAACATCAAGCCACCTCCGCTAGTAGCTACAGCATCATCTTTGTACAAGAATCCATACAATGTGCAGGCTCCTGAATACAGATATTCATTTACCTTGTTCTTTGACACCCCATATTTATATACCTCTTTATGTCCTTCAACTTCAAGATGTGCCATACACACCTGACTATTTGACAGTAATGCAGGAACCGCTTCCTTGGCTATTCGATTATAAACCAATACATTTGTAAGATTATTCTCAGCAACATACTGAAGCATTCCATCTTTTTCTTGTCCGCTACCTATAAATACCATTTTTATCGGCAACCCTTTGTCTCTTAGAATCTTTGCCGCCTCAAGCATCACATAGACCCCTTCGTATGTCATATAATATCCAGCAAATGAACACACAAAACTGTCTTCAATAAAATGTAATATTTCCTCTGGCAAAACTTCTTTCCTTTTCTTATTTATATCATACCTTTCACAATCCATTGGTTGACCAATAAGATACGTTTTTTTAGGATCATAGCCTAATTCGCCACAAATATATTTGTCTCCATGATACATAGAATAAATAATTCTATCTGCACGCTTAAATGCCCATGTCTGAATTTTATCAAAAAAAACAACCATGGGATCTATTGGCCTCTTTTCTCCTGATACGACCCATATTCTAGGCCAAAAATCTCTTACTTCTGCACAAAACCGTACATGATATTTTTTTGCAACTTTTTGAGCTGCAACCCAGGCAAGTGGATGTACTGAACATCCATTTACCACATCTGGCCTACCATACTTTGTTGCAATGTAACTTTCATATTTGAGAACCTTTCTCAAAAAGTCAATCATGTTTTTAGCTCTTCCAACACCGCCATTTGTCTGATAAGCAGAAGTTTTTAAATACACATAATGCACCAAGGGTTCAATCTCATTTACAAAAATATTCTCCTCCGATATGTACGTATGAGTAAAATGCGAAAATCCCGATGCTATTACTACTACGTTATAATTCATCTTGGCAAGTTGTCTTGCGAAATCATATTGCCTTGATATTCCACCATACTGGGGTTCTGATGAGTAGTGATCTATAATCCATATTGTTTTCATATTATTTTCAGTATACCTCTCCAACTTTTCTTTCCGACCTAACAACAGACTCCAACAAAGATATCTTCTGATAATCTATCCCCTCATATTTGCTAATTACATGCAAATAACAACTATTACCAAACGCCTTATTAACAAGACCACCTATCTTTCCCAGCATCTTACTTCCAATCCAGACTGCCGATGCAAAACCTTTTAACTCTACAATCTTTTTTCCACTAGCCTGTGCAATCACTTTTACCATATCCGATGTTTTTGTCCACTCTCCATTTTGAGGCAACAATACAACCGAATTTCTATGATATGGTTTAAGCAACATAACCTGACATAAGAACTCGCACAAATTCTCGATATAAAGCATGCTTCTCTCATTATCCACATCTGGAAATACCGGCAATTTCTTTGCAAGCTTAGCTAATGTACGATAGTTTCCCTTGCTGCCTTTTCCATAGATCATTGGCGGACGTAAAACAATGACTTTATAAGTAGCATCCGCCAATTTGCGAACAGCCACATCCGCCTGAATCTTACTGTCACCGTAGAAGTTTGCCGGCTTGGGAACTGTCGTCTCATCAATTACTTTTCGTTGTCCGTATGGTGCCGAATCGCCATAAACAATCATAGAAGACATAAAGATAAACGTCTTAACCCCTTCTCGTTTTGCTTTTTCAGCCGCTTCCACAGCCAAGCCGGTATTTACCTCGTAATACTTACTTTTTATTTCTTCGGATACCTTTCCCACATCCGCGTGCGCGATACCAGCCACATGATAGACCACATCATACTCTGAAAAATCTTTATCCCGCCATGCTGCATCCGTCATATCCAATTCTTCAATTTCAAAATTGTCTGGATAGTACTTCTTTGCATATTGGATAAAAGACTGTCCGATATAGGAGCCGGCACCTGTGACCAGCACCTTTTTCTTCGCCTCTGGATCCACTTCGACCGGTTCTCCGAAGCCAATATTTCCAATCAATTCTTCATCTGATTTTCCATCCGTATAATGATAGGGTTTCTTCTTCATCTCTCCTGTTCCACCTTCTACCACGCTGTCATCATGTGACACCTTGGATATCGTTCCCAAAAAACATTTCACGTCAAACAAAAGTGATTGTTTCTGCACATACTCACCGTCCAGTTTTGCTTTCACCGGAATCTCCAATTCATCTCTTCCGTTAATCTGCGCCCATCCGGTCAATCCCGGCTTCACATCATTCGCACCATATTTATCCCTCTCTGCGGTAAGCAGATCCTGATTCCACAAGCCCGGTCTCGGACCAATGACACTCATATTTCCTACAAAGATATCCCAGATCTGCGGAAGCTCATCCAAGCTATGCGCACGGATAAATTTTCCCACCTTTGTTATGTACTGTTCCGGATTCTCCAGCTGATGCGTCGGCACATCATGCGGAGTAGATACCTTCATGCTTCTAAACTTATGTAATTTAAAATATTCTTTATTCTGTCCGACTCTCTTCTGCGTAAACAGAACCGGTCCCGGATCTTCGATTTTGATTGCGAGCGCAATCGCTGCATATACAGGAGATAAAACAACTAATCCACCAAACGAAAGTACCACATCCAACATTCGCTTGCCATATTTACTATAAAGAGACTGCTGTTGTACGGAAACACTTACGGCTTCCAGATGTCCTCGCACTCCATCCGCATTCTCATCATCATTATCATCTTGTACGAAAACAACCTTCTTGCCAGCAAACGGATTCTGTTCCGCCGGTTCATCCTTATATGTATAATCAGATTTTTTCTTTCTTGCCACAAGGTACATTCCAGCGAATGTAACTCCCGCCACGCAAACTAACCCTTTTACAACTTTACCCAACTTCTTATTTCGTGCCACTCGTAAATCTCCTTCAATCCAGCACAATTTATACCTGCTTTTCTTCTCAAACTAAGTAATTATATTATGTCACTAGGTGCTAGCATGATGACATACGCCTGCTTCAGCAGGCTTCATTATATCATATATACACCGATATATCCACTTTTTCCGTTTTTCGACTCGTTTTGTCATTTATCGCTGATTCCCCTGCTTTTTTCACATTGCATTGGTTATTCTTCCACTTCATCCCACTCATACGGTTCACGACCTTCGCGTGTGATTTTCCCAAGATAATCAAGAAACCGCATCTCTCTCCGATTCTCCCAGTCGCATACATATCCATCCATTTCACCGAAGTCGCGGCAATCCTCCTTCGATAACACTACAAACATTGGGTTTGCATCTCCATACAGCATCACTTCCGCTACCAGACCATTCGGAATCCGTGTGATGCATATCATATGCCTCCACACTCCAAAGCCTTTTGCATTTTCTAATTTATTTAATACATCCGCATGTGAATTTTCCTTCCCCGGCATCATTACCATCTGTTCAATATCTTTTCCGGTAAGGATCGCTTCCCGAATAGGATCAAATTTCTGTTGCATGACATATTCTCTGCCTCTGACTTCCGCAAGACAGTTGAAGGCGATCTTTGCAACCACGCGATAATATGCATATAAATCGATTTCCTGCCGTATATCGGACGTAACATGGTTCCTTCCTTTATGAGGCATTTGCATGTCCACTATACCAGAGGACTCATTTTCCTGCGCATCTGCATTCGACGTATTCAACAGTCCCTTCTCATTCGCAGCGCCTAACAATCGTAGATCCTTCATCAGTTCCTCTTTTAACACTTCTTCTTTGTCTGTAGACGTAGCCAGATACCATCGGCCGCTTTCTTTGCCCAATATAACCTCATTTTCCGGCATTTCTTTCTTCTGCAGTATCGTTGCCTGACCATCAAATTCTGCCAATTCGTGTATCCACTCTGCGACACGTTCTTGAAAATGATCCTCATCCACAGTTTCCGTATCAAAACGAAATGAGGTCTGACGCTTTCCACCTTCCAAATATACCATATGAATCTGATCAATGGTAATCGGAACTCCCACACGCATATACCCAAGGCTGTACTCACCGGTTTCATCGGACTGCATCACCGATACGATCTTGCTGGCTCCGCCCCTTCGCTTCGGATTATGGCTTCCGCGTTTTCCCGGCCCGACAAACATACGCACAAGCGTAATCGGCGAATTTCTTGCCAGTTTCAATTCCAATCCCGAAAATAATGTGTTCACTTCATCCGAGACATACCCCTTCGGAAGCTTCTTCATCCCACCGATACATGCCGGAATGATGTGCTCCTGATTCTTGAAATGTGCCTGTGTATCATCTTTGTTGGTGTAGATACATAAATTTTTCGTTTCCTCCATGTCAAATCCCCCCTGTATTGCAAATCAATAATAAAGAAGCTTTTTTTACTTTTCCAATTCAGCTTTCTGTTTTTCACCAATTTTGTCTCACTTTGCCGAATGTCCCAATATAATTTCTATCACTTGTATCACTTTTCATCATCTTCGCGTCCCGCTCCCACCGGAACCATCACGTCGCCATATGCCCACACCAATTCTTCCATCGTCGGACAGTCTTTCGGCAAATGCTTCTCCAGCATATCACAGACTTCAAGCATCTCCTCCTGCTCTCTGCCTGAAAAATTTCCCAATCCAAAGGTTCCGATGTCTGCAGATTATTCTCATCGCAAAAATGTATTGCCTTCTCACTCACCTTCCCCGTATATTTTGTCCTTGCCTTTATTATAACGAAATCCGCCACAAAATGTTGTCCATTTTATAGCGGATGTTCTTTCATGCAGAACACATCATGCCAATCGACACTGTCCTGCACCTGTTTCAATATCTAATTGTACTTTACAGTGTTCCAAAATTACTTTTTCTGTAAAATCGATTTCTACCGTATCTGTCTCTTATACACATCTCCGAGCCCACGAGACGCGTAGTAATCTCGT
>URQG01000155.1 GCA_900549895.1 uncultured Lachnobacterium sp. | reverse complement strand
AGCAAGTTACTGCTAATTTTCGAATCGTATTTTATCATCCGGTATCGTCCGTTTTTGAACCCCTATCTGATCACGACAAACCCGAATTTGTCATATTCATATGCTCCTTAAACAATTCTTGAAACAAAGCTTCCGGCGTCCAAAATACATTGTTCGGCGTAACGATTGCTTTCAGTCCGATTGCCGAAACTCCCTGTTTCTTATATTCCGCAAGGAACTCATCGACCTGCGCTGAATTCATACCGGAAAATATCAACATTTCTGCTGGGAAATTCGGACCGCTATACACGGTTTTATCCCGCGAAAAGCCCTGTACCTTTGCCAATGTACCAAGCTTCTGACTATAGTCTTTGCGTGGTACGGCCACCACTGTCGCACCGATTGCAGTACTTACTGTGCGCACTGCTGCTTCTTTATTCTTATTTAATCCAAACATTAAAATAAATTGTGCCATAATACGATCATCCTTTACTTGATTTTCTCGTATTATAGCACATTTTTCTTTTCTATAACCAGCCATCTTTCTCGTGTCAACTTACTTCTTCCTGTATTTCAGCGGTGATACGCCGTACATTTTTTTGAAACTGCGAATAAAATAACTGACATTCGGATACCCGCTCTGCAAAGCCACCTCCGTGACCGGCAACTGCGTCTCCTGCAAAAGCTGTCTTGCATGCTCCAGCCGCAGATGATTCACATACTGCGACAATGTAATGTGAAAATGTTCCTTAAAGTAACGCGAAACATATTTTTCCGACAGATGAAATTGTGCGCCGAACTCCTTCAAAGAAATCTCATTCGCATAATTTTCCTGAATATAGGAAATCATCTCTTTTTCCGTTGCATTTCTTCCGCTTGTGTCGTTTGCGATAATAAAATGGTTCTTCCACATCCGCTGAATGAATTCACAAAGTATCGCTTTGGTTTCCATCTGTATGGAAAGGGAATCCAATTCTTGCTCCTTTGTCTTTTGTTCCAGTATCCTGACGGGTTTTCTTTTGTCTTCTTCTCCAGCATACAGCATAAGCAGACGCTCACCCAGATCTTCCATTCTTTTGCCGACTTGTGTACAAAAAATCATGCGTCCGCTTTTCAGAGGTGCCATAATCATCTGTTCCCACAAGTCATTGGTCTGAAATGACACAAATTCCAACGGGAATAAAAGGGTGCAATAATCCACATCTCCTGTATGTGATCCCATAAAATGCAGATTCCCCGGCGACACAACAAACGCATCCCCAGGATTTCCAATATAATTTTCGCCTGAAATTGTTACATTTAAAGGTCCCTTCTTCACAAAAATAATCTCAAGTTCATCATGCCAATGCACCGGAATCTGAAATGCATGCGGCACATTCTGTATACGATACAAACTAAACGGATTATCCGGTGTCCCATGTGGCCTATTTTCCTTTAATTCAAAGTACATTCCCTGCTCCTATTCATCAACAAGCCTCTTCATCTTCCACTTTCCGGTCTTCCAGCGAAGCACCATCCCGACCGCGCGCACGCATTCATCACTTGCCATCGCAATATAAGCACCTACCGCAAGCAATCCGAGATGAATTCCAAAGAAATAGGTTCCTCCGACGGCACACAGATACATAAATATCGCTCCCATGATAACCGGAAATACCGCATCGCCGCTCGTCTTTAATGCCTGACCGTAGACAAGATTCGTCACACGCCCCACTTCGAGAAACACATCGACAGCAAGCAGCTTAACAACAAGGCTGATCATCTGCGGATCATCCGTGAAAATGCACACGATATAATGTCCAAGCAACGCAAATGTAACGGAAAAGCAGGTCGCGGTAATCACTCCATAGATTGCCGCCTTGCGCGTTCCTTTCGCACATTCTTCATATTCTTTGGCACCGATCCGCCATCCGGTCATGATCGCATTCGCCTGTGCCAATGCCGCACCGATACAATACGAGAAATTGGCGATCTGCACCGCATAGGAGCGCGCAGTCACATTCATGCCATCCGTATCCATCTGATTCATAAAACGGACAACCAGCGTCATTGCAATATTGTAAAGCGCAGTCTCACAGGCGGACGGAAATCCGATTTTGATGATCTGTCCCAAAATTTTGCGTGACGACATTCTCTCCGGACTGTTCTTCGCCTTGATCAACACGGCTCCCATCGTCGCAACCATGATCAGATTTACCACACGTGAGATCACCGTCGCTGTTGCCACACCCATAACGCCCCAGTTTAGGACAAACAGAAATACTGCGTTCAAGATAAAATTGAGCACATTTCCTACAATCGATGCAAACAACGATTGCTTTGTATATCCGAACACACGCAGATAACTTGCAAAAATCGGAATGAGGGCATTCAAAAAACATGCACCGCCGACAATTCGAAGGTAGGTCTCTGCCGGTTCAAGTAATGCCGGCGCAATACTTACAACTTTAAGTATCGTTCCTGAAAAGATTGCCAAAAATGCCGACATCAGTATTCCAACCACTGCATTAAAAATAAGGCCCAACTGTCTTGCCTGATATGCAATTCCCGGCTTTCCCGCACCGATATTCTGCGTCATGACCGCTATCATACCGGATGAAATCACACCGAACATAATGATAAATACACTAATATACGTATTGGCAGTACCTACCGCTCCAACCGCCTGATCACTTACCGATGACAGCATCAATGTATCGACCATTCCGGATAGCATATAGAAAAGTGTCTCAAAACAGATTGGGACAAAAAGTTGTGTCAGATTTTTTCTTTCAACGGCCATATAGATTCTCCTTACATACTAGAATAACATGTATATCAATAATACGCTATGAGAATCCATAATTCTTGTAATATTTCATGCATAAATTGCACTTTTTCTACTTTATATTATTTTTGAGCATATAGTTTTCTAGCCTTCGCATGTGAAAAATTATACTCACGCATGCCCTCATTAAAATCGTTCTCAATATTCTCCAGATAATCGTCTGCCCATTCCCCTGTACGACCGGTCAGCACCGGTGCCGCATCCGTCGATAATCCCGCCAAATAATAAGCTTCCTGTTCGTTCGAAAGATAATCCACATCGTATTTTGCGATCCAATAATCCGGTCGTGCGATGCCAAATGCAAACACGAACACGGTTGCGATCACGATCGTGTAACGGAATAGTGGAAAGTTTTCTCTGTAAATCTGTGCAATGATCCCACCGAGCCACACCGCGATCATCGCAAGCATCCACAGGACAAACACACGCAGAAACGTCAGATGATACTCGCGAATGTATAAGCACATACGATACGCAGACGATGCGATCATAATGTAGGTACATGCACTGATGACCGTCAGCAGTATCTTCTTTGCCTTATTTTCTTTAAAGCAGCCCATCGTAAAAAGCACCAGTCCGACATTGATCAGACACACAAACAGAAGCTGGAAAAAGCCCTCTCTCGCATACTTCGCATAAGTATATCCATCCGGCAGCTTCATCTGTCCGAGAAAAAGCGAGAAAATCTGAATAAAACAGAACAGCAGATATACTGCCGAAACCAGTACAAGAATCGTGTTTGCAACGACAGGCTCCCATCCGCGCATATCCCTGCTATCTGCAGCAATCGTCTTCTTGCCGAGATAACGCATTCCGCAGTATGCCGCAAACACCGCATATACAAACGTCAATACAATACCAACCACTCGCGCCGAAGGAATATCCAGTCGAAAAATTCCCAATATCATATTTGCGAATACTGCATCGGCCTGCACCAGAAGGATCATCACAATGATCAGAATCGGAAGTGCCACTGCAATACCGATCATCACATACTCTGCCCTATTCGTCTTGTGCTTTCCCCTCTTCGAACGAAAACAGGAGAAATCACGAAACGGATCCTCGATACTTGCCACTGCACCAATGACCGCCTTTGTAATAGAACCTATGCCTTTTGCCAACGTCCAATTTTTCGTGGAACAGAATTCAAAAAGCAGCATGCTGACCAGCAGGCAAAAGATTCCTGCGTTGCTCATCAGGATTACAAACTCATTTCCGGTCAGGCAGGTTGATACGGCAAGTGCAAGCATCCCGATTGCACAGAAGATGCTCATTTTCTGTACCTTAAGTTCCTTTACCTTGCATCCACGAAAACTTTTCAGCAGGTAGGCACAATAGCCAACGGTTCCTACAACAAAAATCGGCATCGTGATACTGTGGAAATTGTCGTACAGACAAAACGTATAAAATATGGCATACAGAATCGTTGGAAGCCACATGAGGGAAAACATCCGCGCACGAATGGTCTTCTGCTCCTCGGTCTCTCCGTAATATGGAATTGATTGATTGGGCATATCGTTTGGAATATTCTGATATGCTACAGATTCTATCTGATTATTTGGGTTTTCCATATCAATTACCTCTCTTCTTCCTGATCTTCTTCATAGGCAAACAGATCACCCGGCTGGCAGTCCAGCGCCTTGCACAATTTATTCAGCGTCTCAATCTTGACCGCTTTGGCCTTCCCGTTCTTTAGAATCGATACGTTCGCCATCGTAATCCCAAGCTTCTCCGATAATTCCGTCACGCTCATCTTTCGCTTGGCAAGCATGACATCGATATTTACAATAATCGCCATATTTGTCACCCCTATATCGTCAGATCGTTCTCATGCTTCACGTCATACGCATACTTTATCAGCTTCGCCAAAGCCTCACACAGTACCACAAACACCAGCGCCAACAGAATTTCTCCCGCGCTGAGAACCGCGATCTCTCCGTGCTCCTTTCGGATTGCCACGATCCACCAGATGAGCCGGACCGCAAATCCGGCTGCTGCACAGCCTCCGTAGATTCCCATTCTGTGAAAATGCATTGCATTCTCCTCCGAGAATGAATTGTTTGCCCCGATCTGCGTGCAGACTTTCCAGAACTCAAACAATACCAGATAACAGAGCACCGCAATATACCAACTGCATACAACCGTCACCCATGCCGGATCATTTGCCACCCTCATCGGAAGCGTCATGTAAGTCATCCATCCAAAGAAAGCGATGCCTATTGCGCCAAGAATGATCGTAATCGCTTTCAACCAATAAGATATCTTTGTCTGTTTCATAACTTTACCCCACAATCGTTTTCTTTATGCGCAGTATACACCCTGTCTCTTATACACATCTCCGAGCCCACGAGACGCGTAGTAATCTCGT
>URQG01000154.1 GCA_900549895.1 uncultured Lachnobacterium sp. | reverse complement strand
CCCGATTTTCCGGGGAAAAAATTTTTTGATTTTTTTTAAATTTCTTTTACCAGAAGTTCCTTCATCGCACGGAGTGCCTTACCTCTGTGGCTGATTGCGTTCTTCTGCTCGCGGGACAATGCAGCGGAAGAACATCCAAATTCATCGAGATAAAAGATCGGATCATATCCGAATCCGTTCTCTCCCTCCGGCTCCCATCCGATGTAGCCTTCCATGGTCTGGCGTGTCACAAGTTCACGCTTGTCCGGCAAGACGGCTGCAATCGCGCATACGAATCGCGCGGTACGCTTCTCTTTCTCGACGCCGTCCAGACGTTCAATGAGATTCTGATTCTTGATCGTATAGGAAGTATCCTCTCCCATGTAGCGAGCGGAATATACCCCCGGCTCCTTATTCAGGTAATCAATCTCAAGTCCCGAGTCATCCGCAAGAACGATTGCCTCCGTATGCGCTGCAATCGCGCGTGCCTTAATGAGCGCATTTTCTTCAAACGTAGTGCCATCCTCAACGATATCAACATTGATTCCGGCTTCCTTCATGGATTCGATTTCCACATCACAATCCGCCATAATCTCGCGGATTTCTCTCATCTTGTCCTTATTACCGGTCGCAAAAATAATTTTCGTCATAATCTTAATAGCCCTCCTCTAAAGCCTGCATGATCGCATCATAGATTCCTTTCGCCGCCTTCTTCTGATACGCTGCATTATTTAACTTGTCCAATTCCTCATAATTCGTCATAAATCCGACTTCCACTAATGCCACCGGCACCTTGCTGGTTCGGATAATATAAATACTGTCCCCCGGCAAAAGATTGCGCTTGGTACTGTCAAGTGACTTGCACACCTGATCCAGACAGATCTGTGCCAGATGCTTGCTGGACAGCTTCGAATCATCGGACTCACTGTACATTACCTGTGATCCCTTAGTGCTGGTAAAATTACCGGTCGCCGACGAATTATTGTGAATGCTGATAAACAGGTTGGCATTGCACTTATTCGCAAGCTGCACACGCTGATCCAGTGTCGGATTTGCATCCGTTGTCCTTGTATAATACACACCGATATTCTCATCACTCGCATCAAACAAAGCCTTCAGTTTCAGCAGAATGGCAAGGTCGATATCTTTCTCCGAGACACCTAATTTTAAAGCCCCGGGCATCTTTCCCCCGTGTCCTGCATCCACCACAACTACCTTATCATAAATATCATGAGGATCCACAAAATCAAGATAGAGATTTCCCTCTTTGAAATTCTGTGATAATTCATAAACGCGGTCAAGCGTCAAGGCGATCACTCCCTCATCTCCATCTTTATAATAAGACAGCGATGCAATATGATCACAACTTCCTTTAATGCTATACTGCTTAAAATAATCATCAACGCCACCCGCAAAGCGGATATAAATCGTCTGTGTAATGTAATCGTTTTCTACCGTAAGGTCCTTCTGTGATAAATTCTCCGGCAACGCAATCTTCAGCTGTGCATCCATTGATTCATCACTGACCACAACCTCATCCGGGTCAACATAATCCGCTACAACATCGGCATCTCCGACTCTTGCCTGCTGCTCCGCGGCAAGAACTTCACGCGTGTGCAGCTCCGGGAAAAAGTACAAAGATATGCATACGGCAACTGTCAGCACTCCGGTCAGGACCGTGACCCATTTTAATACGACTTCATCCATCACTCATCCCTCGTAAATGCTTTAATGCAGAGATTACAGTCTCTTTTTTCTTTCACATTGACAAATTTCTTTCCATTCGGACTGATATATCCCTCCCCGTCATCCAGATCGACACCTTGCAGGATCTTCTCACCGGAATCATACTCGATTGCCAACGGATGCTTTGAGCCTGGCGTTTTTACCCTGATCATGATGGCATACTTCTCGCCTGCAGCAAGCTCCACCTCTTTGTCAAAATCAATGGTATAATACCCGGCCTTCTTTAAGACGCCTTCTGCAAGCTTCTCGCTCTCATCGAAAGATTTCTCATTCACAAAGTTGTGTACCACATACACTTCATATTCCGTATTCGCACCGGTCGCATAGAAGGATGCCGCAGCCAGTTTCTGGGCACTCTTTGTCTGAAACACATTGGCTCCATAGATCTGCTCACTGTCATACCCCATCTTGCCTACCCAGCCACACAAGTCGCTTTGATAAATATGATCGTAATTATCTGTATCATCCACTCGTGTGTATACCACGTTGTGCGTACCGATATTGGTATCGTAATAAGACACGTAAAAAAATCCGTCATCTCCGAAATCGCTGCCCCAGCTGTTCTGACAGATGAATGCTCCATCCCCCTCCAGTGGCGTATTGAAGTTTGCGCTCGGATAATTATCATCCCATCCGACGATCACCACGTCATGATTGGGCTTCTCCGTTCCTATGTAGCAGTATGCATTGGTCGTCTTGTTATAGTACTCGGAATCTCCCTGAGAGCTGCGGATCGTGCTATACAACGACGTCTGTACACCGCCGTATTTGAATACCGCCTCCTTGATACCCTCGTAATCTTTACCATCAACGATCTGCATCTCCTGCACATGCCTGACCGCTTTCAAATTGGAATCCGTCTCTCCGTCGCCATATGGATCATCCGCCTCATACACCGGTCCCTGCCAGGCCGCAAGATATGCCATTCCCATCGTATATTCGCCGCCGTCATACTGGTTCGCATCAAACGAATTGCTCATGGTCATATGATCCACGGAAAAAAGTGCCTTCTCTTCCGGAAGCAACGATGACTCAAGTGCAGACGTTGCCGCAAAAGCCCAGCACGTTCCGTAACTTCCCTGATTGCGGATCTGCGATACGCGAAGTTTATCTCGCAGATCATAGGTAGTCGGAACCAATGCTGTCGCATCCGTATCCGATGCAACAATCGTATTGTCAGCAGTGTTAAAAGAACAATTATACCCCAGCAAATCAGACAAATCATTCAGACTGACATACCATTCCCCATCCCTTTTCGTCAGGGCCGAAGCAATGTCATACTCCTCTCCGTTGACATATGCCTTTTTCTCCCCGGCATTCATTGTTACCGACAACGTATGTTTCTCGACGAGCAGCTCCTTGCCGTCATAAATATGCGCACTGCAATTAAGCGCATCACGGAGTAAAGCTACCGGAAGCATAATGTTACGATTGTTATTCATATAGAAGTTGCTCTGTTCATTTGTATATTCCTGATTGTCTATTACCGCCTTGATCAAATTGGCATTCACATCTCTGGCAACAAGAGGATTCCATACTTTTGCCTCCAGTTGTGCGCCTCGAAACTGTCCAATCCCGGCCCGGTCCACTCCAAGTATCTGAAATTTGAACAAAAAGACCAGTGCCAGCATCACGGTAAAGGCGATGTATCTTTTCGAATATTTCATAATTACCTCATTCTAAATTACTTATGTTTTGGTGGTTTCGGACCCATAAACTGATAGAAATAAGTCCGAATCATACCATTATAGATCTTGCGGTTCTTATCCGCCTTTCTTCCGATATAACGCTCCGCATCCTCGTAACTCGTAATCATGTAAAGCGACCACGAATCCAACCCTGCATACGCTTGTCCGATCTGTTTATAGAGTGCCGGAAGATCGGCTTTCTCCTCCAGGCGCTCACCATATGGTGGGTTTGTGATGATAAAGCCGTATTTCTTCGGATGATGCAAAGCCGCCACTTCCCGCTGCTGGAAATGGATCAATGAATCCACACCTGCTCTCTTGGCATTTTCCCGGGCAGCCTTGACCACCTCACCATCTATATCATATCCCTGAATGTCGACTTCAACATTCAGATCAACCATCTCCTGCGCCTCTTCCACCGCATCGTACCACAATTGCTTCGGTATCAGATTCGTCCACTGTTCCGCTGTAAAACTTCGATTCATACCCGGAGCAATCCCCGCAGCCATCATCGCCGCCTCAATCGGAAATGTTCCACTTCCGCAGAACGGATCCACCAGAATGCGATCCTTTTTCCACGGCGTCAGCATAATCAGAGATGCCGCAAGCGTCTCCGTCAGCGGAGCCTTACTTGTTGCCAGCCGGTATCCGCGCTTGTGCAGAGAATCTCCAGACGTATCGATCGTTACCATTACTTCGTCCTTTAACAGAAAGATTCGTACCGGATAGGACGCTCCGTCTTCCGGGAACCAGTCAATGTGATACGACTGCTTCATACGCTCCACCATCGCTTTCTTTGCGATCGACTGGATATCCGATGGGCTGAAAAGCTTACTCTTGATCGAAGAGGCCTTCTTGACCCAGAATTTTCCGTCCTTCGGAATATAATCTTCCCATGGAAGAGCCTTAATTCCCTCAAATAATTCATCAAATGTTGTTGCATGGAAACGGCCGACCAAAAGAAGTACTCTTTCTGCGCCCCGCAGGAAAATATTCGCGCGACAGATTGCCTCCGCATCTCCGGTAAACGTTACCCGTCCGTCTTCCACCTTTGTAATTTCATATCCAAGATCGTATATTTCACGCTTGGTCACAGCCTCAAGTCCAAAATGACAAGGCACAACTAAATCAAATGTCTTCATATATTTCTCTCTTTTATGTATTTCAAACTATATTCTCCTCTATTGTTACACATTCCGACGATTTTTGAAATAGGTTTCCTGCACTTTTTTTAGTGCTTCGTATCCACCCACAACCGTTGCTACCCGATAACCTTCTCTTCCGAGTTTTCTTGCAATCTGCATACTCCCGCCTCCATGCTCGCAATAAAGGATCATCTTACGATTTCTTGGCAGACGAAGATTGTTACTTTCAAACATTTCATACGGATAATTGATTGCCCCCGGCCAATGTCCGGCATTGTAATCTTCCGATTCCCGTATGTCGATCAGAAGACCTCTGCTCTCCCTAAGTACCTGTTCTAGCTGTGATGCGTACACAATCTGAAAATCCATAATTTCTCCTTAACAGAAAACAGATTACGGAAAAAGCCTTCTCCATAATCTGTTTTCTATTATACTATGCAGTTAACAAGTAAATGTTCTAACGATGACAATCATCCATAGAATCCGTCTCATCTGTAGCGCGGTCTGTCATTCTGTTGGATGTCTTGTTGCTTGTCTTGTTGGAAGTTTTGTTTGAAGTCTTGTTTGATGTCTTGTTTGATGTCTTATCAGTAGACTTGTTGCTTCCTGAATTTGTGCTGTT
>URQG01000153.1 GCA_900549895.1 uncultured Lachnobacterium sp. | reverse complement strand
ACGAGATTACTACGCGTCTCGTGGGCTCGGAGATGTGTATAAGAGACAGCCATATTTACATACTGCACAAATTTGCCATCCGCTGTAAAATGCCCGGTTTTGGTTTTCGGATGCTTATTGGCACGATCAATCACATCCAAAAGGACCGGATCCTCACTTTCCGTTGCCAGCAAGTTTTCATCCGGATTGATCAGATTCATTTTTGTCTGCGTGTTTACCATATAAAACTGTGTATTTTCCATACCGGAAATCTTCAGATTGCTCAACACATCTTCCAATTTGGCACTGAACACACCGCCTCCGACATAGCCGATCGGATTCTCGTTCTGATCATATACCGGCGCATACATAGACAGACAAAGTTTTCCGGTTCCCGGAGATACAATAATACCGGCATCGTATACGCCGGACTGTGCGTCAAGCATAGCATTGCGCAATTCTTCAAGCCGTTCTCCCTCGCGCAGTGTTTTGCCGATCATATCCGGATTCTGATACGTCAACACCGTCGTGTCCCAGTTCCCGATATACAATCCCTCCCAATTGTCGAGGGAATTGTAATATTCCATAGTATATTTCTGCGCCTGTTCCTGTGCCTGTGCATCTTCCTCATTTAACAATACACGCCGGACATCATAACTTTTTCCAAAAAGCTTTAAGTTATTCTCTTTCTCTGTAACAAAATTCTCGATCGTGTTTGCCTGTGCTGTCAGGTATGTTGCCATATTGTCAGACGTACTCTTACTCAACGCTTTCTGATTACGGCTGCTCGCCATCAGAAACAGGGTACCGATTCCAATCAGAGTCGTTACCAGCACGATCACCATAATGGCGCTTCGCATTTTCCAATTTTTCATAAGACACCTCCATTTACTTAAAGGCTATCTGCGCGAAATTAAAAAAGCCGAGATACCAGATATGAAAATCATGCATGCCTTTTAATTCCTGCCAGATAAAATTATCAGGTTCCGTTAATTTGTCGCATAAATCAGGAAGATTCTTTGCAGCTGCTGCCGCGCTGTCGTACGCGATCTCATCTTCCATTCCGCAGATATTGTAAAAATAATCAATGTTATATGGAGTATCCTCTAATATTTTTGCCGTCTTCTCCGCCGGATTGCTGGTCGGTGCTGCGGAAAATGCACCAAAATAACTGAACAGATCCATACATTCTCCGATTCCGATGTTAATCGTCTGCATCCCTCCCATCGAAAGTCCCGCCATCGCTCTGTGCATTCTTGAAGCACTCGAATCGCCTTCCACCGCATAGGTCGAATAGTGCGCTTCTATATACGGGATCAGATCCGAACGCAATTCTTTGCCAAACACATAAAACGAGTTATAATCCGAACCTTCTCTTGCACAGTTTTCGGTGGAGCGTCCGTTTGGTGTCACCACGATGAACGGCTCGATTTCTTTGTAATAGATCAGATTGTCCATCATTCTTTTTACCAGCGAATCCTCATCAACCATTCCCCACTCGGCTTCGTCTCCGCCGATTCCGTGCATCAGGTAGAGCACGTTGTACTTTTTATCCCGGCTGTAACCATACGGAAGATAAACATTTGCTTCCTTTGTGATTTCTTTTCCAGCTAAAAAATAATCTTTTGACGGGTAGCGGATATGCTCGATCACTCCGGCCTCATCGGCTCTCTTCTGCTGATATTTTTCCGGAATGCTTTGTGCATTCACATGTACCTTGCCGTTTTCCTGTGCGATCGCCTTTTGGATCATTTCCTCACTGTGTCCCATTTTCTCCGCCTTTCCCAATGCCTCATTTTCGAATCATCATTTCTAATAGATCCGGTAATTTCCCGATAAAGCAAGCATCGCAAACATATACAAAAAATTGTCGTAATACCGTCTCTCACCGGTTCTAAGAGGTGTGTTCCAGAATTTGTCAACACATTGTTTCGCATAAGTTCCGTCCGCAGCCAGTGCACTTTCAGCATTGACTGCAATGATGGCTACCGGATGCAGCGCTTTCTCCTCCAGTCTGGTTCCGTCGGTCAAAAAAACGCCGTCCCAGTGATCCTTCTGATCCTCGCAGTAGAATTTCTGGAATTTCTCTGCAATCTGCACCTGCCACGGGTCCTTGTCAAACCACAGATGGTCCATCGCGATATTTGCGATCGTGCGATAGGCATCACTGTAATACCAGTCGTGGCGGCCGAAGATCTCCTGATGCGCGCTGTGCGGGGTTCCGTCATAATCCGCATACTCTGCCGACAATCCGGTATCCGGATGACAGGCTTTATGCAGGTAGGCCCGGCTTGCTTCGGCAGCGCCTTTCCAGAACTTACGATCCTCCTCATCGGCATATTCCGCAAAAAGCTCGTAAAAATGCGGCAGATGATACGATGGATCACTGAAATCCAGTCCCGGGACAAATTTGATCAGTTTATTGGAAGGCTCCCACATCGGATCGCCCGGATGTCCCGGTTCTCCCTTATGCACACACTCATGCAGGATCGCTTTTGCCTCCCTGCTGTAATTAAAAATGCCCTCTCCGTCTCCCCATCTTCTTGATGCAAAGAACAATGCCATAGCAAAATACTCTTCCCCGTCCGGTGCCGGTCCGTCCGCATTTCTTGTGCCGTCCAAAGCGCAGGACCATGCAAAATAATTCTTTCCCGGTCCTTCATCCATATACATATAAGTTCTTGTCCACTTCCACAGACGGTCAAATTCCTCTTTCTTATCCAGCTGTACACAGACCATCATGCCATACGACATGCCCTCGGTCCTCGCATCATGATTGCCGGTATCTTCCATAAATCCCATATCCTCCCCGGCTTCATGGTAAAAGCGTTCCTCTTCGCTGCCATGAAAAATCGTCTCAAATGTCTCCTGTACTCTTTTTTCGATTTCTTCTTCCGAATAACCATACTCCGCAAATACATTGCGGTACTGTTTTGTTTCATAAGCTCCTGCCATATTTTTCTCCTTTCGCTTTCGGTCAGCCCATGCCAAATTTCCTTTCCGCAAATGGACTGACATGCTCCTCACTGTATTGATATATGATCAGCTCCTGCACCGATACGTTTCTGTCGGTCCAAGATAGGCTTCTGCCGGTTTGTTTCCATGGGGATAGATCACGATCTTCTCGAGCACAAAGCCCGGCGTGACCGGATAGACCCTGATCGTATTGATTCCCTGTTCCAGTTGCACCGGTACACTCCGGCGCCGGATCTGATCCAGCACACCGCGCGCCCACACAGGCTGATGATCTCCGATTTTAAAATCATCCGTAACGGCATCCAAAATCTGCATTTGAACATCGTTCACGGACACTGCATACTGCAATCGGTTCTCTGGTGTCACAGGATTCGACGGCTGCATATAGAATTCCGCTTCATAATCCCCCGCCTGCTTTGTCACGATGCTGTATTCGATATACGGTGCCCCATTCTCTGCATCTGCGTAGGAATCCGTCGGAAATGCTTTCATCGCAGATAAAGTCTTTCCGTAGCCGGCAAGACATTTCCATTGCATCGGTTGTCCTTCCCGATCAAAACCGTCCTTGCATCTGCTGCAATGTTCCGCCTCGATTGCGATCCATCCCTGTGTGTCCACAAACGTATTGTTTCCATATTCATACTTTGACCGGTCGACCGGCACGCTGATCTTGCAGATGCCCGCCGGCAATTCCAGCAGGATCATTCCCTGCGTTCTTCCATCGGTGAGTGCCATCGCAAGCGCACTCTCGTCCACTGTGACATCAATGGTGAGTCTCTTGTGCTCTTCACCGTCAAGCGTTCCATCCATTGCGGACAGTACGATCCATTCGGGCTTTTCGATCACCCGAAACGATGCCGGAAGTTCGCTTCTGCTGTACAGGCTGATCGAAGCACATCTGCATTCCGGATTCAGAAAATCCGAAATCGTCATTCTCTGATTCAGCCACGGACTGCCTTCCACATGCTGCACGGTACCGTCCACCGTCGCTATAATCGTCGGCTTTTGCAGCGGTAACACCTGCATCAGAAGCGGGTTCTTACACTCATCCTCATTCCAATTCGTAAACCCGATATGCTGCGACAGTCCCATTCCGTACCAGCGCGCATCATCCGACCGATGATACTGCTCTATGATCTTTGGGTCTGCATCCAGACATGCCTTTGCCTCTTTCGCATAATCATTGGCACTGAGTGCACCGATTTCTGCCAGATAATGATTCATTCCTGACAACAGCTGAAGCTTCAGCACATTCATCGTTCCCATTGCCGGATACCAGACGAGCGCAACATAAGCGGGAAGTATTTCGGGTGCAACACGTTCCAGCTCATCGTACAAATCCTGTGCGGTCTGCATCACCCGCCCGACCTCCGCAAGCACCCGTGAACCTTCACGATAATTTGCTGCATGATAGGTTTCCGGTCTTAACGCCTCCGGTCTGCACTTGTGTATCATCCTTGTATAATCCGTCAGGATATCCGCAATCTGCGCCTGCCGCTCTTCCGACAGCCTGCCAAATTGCCGCTTTACCCACAGTCTGGTATAGGCATCCGTCGTATTTGGTGCAGTCGTTCCCCAACGCTCAAAATCATAAGCCAGATCCATAAAAAACGATAACGGAAATTCCTGCGTTGCAATGTCTCCCACATTGACGATCCAGAGTTTTTGTACTCCGAAATCATATGCCTGCGTCATCTGTTCCCAAATTTTCGGAAGATAGGAACTGTTGATCCACTCATAGGAGGTCGGCCACCCATGATAATCGAAATGATAATACATACCGTATCCGCCCGGATGCTTACGCATCTCCTCCGTCGGAAGCGTTCTTAAGTTTCCGTAATTGTCATCGCAAAGCATCAGGATCACATCATAAAGCTCCTTGGATCCGATCAACCCCTGCGTCGTCTCATCCCCGTAGAAGAAAGCCTCCACCTCCTTGTACAAAGCGATCATTCTCGGAACTTTCGACAGATCTTCATTGACATTCTCCCGGATCAGCTTTCGCTGCGTTCTGAGCACGTCCCTGAGCAGTTCAATATTGTCCGCAAGCGTTGCCCCTTTTCCCATGATCGCGGTGTCCGCTTCTCCACGCATACCAACCGTGATTACATTCTCAAATTTACCGCTCCGCTTCAGACCATCTTCCCAGAATCTTATGATTCCTTCCCGGTTCGTCTTGAAATTCCACGCATCTCCGTAAATACTGTCTTTTCCGCGCAGATATTTGTATTCC
>URQG01000152.1 GCA_900549895.1 uncultured Lachnobacterium sp. | reverse complement strand
TCGTCGGCAGCGTCAGATGTGTATAAGAGACAGGTGTAACACCGTTCGGATTCACTGATTTAAAATGTATCAACGATCTGTTCGCTATGAACAATACGAATTATTTTACTGCTGAGGAAGCAACGATCGTTGTGATCGGACTTGGCGCTTTCTTCTTATTCTGTGCGGTACTTTATATCAAAGGACCTCGTTATCAGGGTAAGATTCACAAGATTGTCGTGCTTGCATCCATTGTATCCGTTATGTTTATCGGACTTCCGGTTACTACTTCCGCAGCACAGAATGCCAATGTTGTTGCAAGTTATTTCTCCAACATTGCGCAGGGTTACGAAAATTATGGATTTATCTACGGCTTTTCATCAAGCGTTGTGGATCGCGGTATGAGCAAACCGGACGATTACACACAGGAGCACGTTGCTGAAATTACAGACAAAGTTGAAAGCTCCAAGCAGGAAACAACGGTAACCAAAAAGGATGCTCCAAATATTATCTGTGTGCTTCTTGAGTCTTTTTGCGACCCGGATGAAATTAAGTTTTTACATTATAATGACGATCCGATTCCGACGTTCCATGAGTTGGAAAAGAATTACACAACCGGATACCTCACGGTACCTGTTGTCGGTGCCGGAACTGCAAACTCCGAATTCGAAGTATTGACCGGAATGAGCATGCAGTATTTCGGAACCGGTGAATATCCTTACAAAACGATTTTAAAGAAGACCGATTGTGAAGGTACAGCGGCGGATCTTGCATCCATCGGATACGGAACCCATGCGGTACATAACAACGGTGGTAACTTCTATAGCCGTGTAAATGCTTTTTCCATGATGGGATTTGACACCTTCACAAGTAAGGAGTTAATGAACATTCAGACTTATACACCAAACGGAAGCTGGGCAACTGATGATATACTCGTGGATGAGACGATCAAAACGCTTGATTCCACTCCTGACCAGCCGGATTTCACTTATACGATTACCGTCGGTACACATGGTGATTATCCAAAGGAACCGGTTATTGAAAATCCGAAATATATTGCCAACGGTTCCTTTGATCAGGAAACCAAGAACCAGTGGACCTACTATATTAACCAGTTAAATGAGGTTGACACGTTTATGTCGGATCTTATTAAGAAGGTTAACGAGCGCGATGAGGATACGGTAATCGTCTTCTTCGGCGATCACCTTCCAACTATGGGACTTCAGGATTCCGATATGCGTTCGGGAGACATCTACAAGACAAAATATGTCACATGGAACAATATGGGACTTGAGAAAAAAGATGCCGATCTGTATGCTTATCAGCTTATGGCAAACATCACAAATTCTGTAGGAATTCATGAAGGAACAATCCTGAATTATCATCAGACACAGATGAACAGTGCCGATTATCAGGATGGTCTTGAGAATCTTCAGTACGATATTCTTTACGGAGACCGTTACTGCTACAACGGAAAAGACAAATATCCGGCAACCGATATTGTAATGGGAATTGATCCTGTTACCGTGGACAATGCAACCAACTCCATCGGCAATTCCGAAGTAATTATCCGCGGAACACATTTTACAAAATGGAGCAAGGTATTTGTCAACGAAACGAAAGTCAATACCATCTTCAGCAGTTCGGGATGCCTCATCATCAATAAGGATGATATTTCTGACGGCGATACGATTCAGGTATGCCAGATGGGATCAAACAATACCGTATTCCGTGAATCCAACACATTCGTGTACTCCGATCCGGATGTGATCAGTACCGAGGATCCGACAGAATCAACCGAAGCGGATACCACCGCTGATACACAGACCACTGAGAATTCAGAGTCTGCACAATAGTCCAACATGCAATCTACTTGTTTTGGCAGTTAATTAGATAATTGTGTACGTGAATTAAGGAATTCGCGTACAACAAAAAAGGATGTCTTTACGACATCCTTTTTTGTTGCTATGATTCATCTTAAATATTCTTGAGGACTGTGACAGCTTCATCCAGGTACGAGTTCTCCATCGCATAGAATTCTCCGGCATCCGCTTTCTGAGCAAATGCAGGATCAAGAGGAAGTTTACCCAATACCTTTGTGCCAAGTGATGCAGCAGCCTCATCAATGTGGCTTTCTCCGAACAGGGAAATCTTTTTCCCGCAATCCGGACATTTCAGGTAACTGAAATTCTCTACCACTCCGAGTACCGGTATATGCATCATATTTGCCATGTTAAAGGCCTTTTTCACAATCATCTGAACTAATTCCTGCGGAGACGTTACAACGACGATTCCGTCCACTGGAAGCGACTGAAATACGGTCAGCGGTACATCACCGGTTCCTGGCGGCATGTCCACGAACAGATAGTCCACATCTCCCCATACGGTCTCATTCCAAAATTGTTTAACTGCTCCCGCGATCACCGGGCCTCTCCACACAACCGGAGCCTCTTCATCTTCCATCAGAAGATTGATGGATACGATCTTGAGTCCTTCCGGCGTCTCGTATGGATACATTCCCTTCTCGTCTCCGACTAATTGCCCATGTGCTCCGAACATCTTCGGAATAGAAGGTCCTGTAATGTCGGCATCGAGAATTCCTACTTTATATCCGGCCTTAGCCATCTGTGTAGCCAGCGAAGCGGTCACAAACGATTTACCGACGCCTCCTTTACCACTGACAACACCAATGACATGCTTTACATCCGAGTATGCATTCATTGGTTCCTGCATGCTCTGCGGATTCTTCTTGCTTGGACATCCTTCGCAGCTTTCCTTGGTACATGTGGATGCACCGCTGCAACTTGTATTTTCAGGCATTTTATCTACTCTCCTTTTCTGTTTTTCTTATATATAAGAACCGGCCCCTGCTATACATTCACGAAACCACACGATATAACTTTGTGTTTTTCTCATTACTCTGTAACTGATTTTGTTCGTGTATGAGGCCAGTAGTTATCTTGTTAATACAGGCTTCCAAATCTTGAGAATGGGTAGTAAATCATATAAGCTTTACCAATGATCTCATCTTTGGTCACATATGTATTATTCCAATACCTTGCATCATAAGAATCATTACGGTTATCGCCCATAACAAAATAACTGTCCTCAGGCACCTCAAATTCAAACGGACCGGTTGCTGTCACCCAGTCCTCCTTAAGATAATCCTCTTCAAGAGGAACTTCGGAATCATTGATATATACTTTTGCTTCCTTGATCGTCACTTTCTCTCCCGGCAGTCCGATAATACGTTTGACATATTTCTCTGACTCATCATCCGGGAATTTGAATATGATAATGTCACCCCGCTTCGGCTCCGTAAAATTGTAGGCAATGCGAAGCCCAAACAGATCATCACCGGGCTCGATCGTATGCTCCATGGAGCCTGTCGGAACTGTCGCATTGATGATCAGATAGTTTTTTAGCAACAACGCCAGAGCGATCGCAACAACAAACGTCATGCACCAGCTCAGCACCTCATGCAGTGCGGAATTTTTTTTCGGTTGCTTCCTGCCTTTCGAATCGTTATCTTTTTTATCTTCATCCGGCTGTACTTTAGTCTCATCTGCCCGCTGATTCAGATCCACCACTTCTAAATTGTCCTCTTTCTTGTCGCTCATACTTTCCTACTCTCTTGGCATATACCACCAGTTAATAAAATCATCTCTGCGAAATTCGAAACCGATCAGTCCCAGATCTGCGCGATCCTTATTCGTAAGCCGGCTTTCGATAAACTCATTCACAGAAATCGCGAAATCATTCTCCAGACACCACATGGCCTGTACGGTTGCAATCTTGGTGGTATCCCAGTCATCCACAAAGGAACCGCCAAAATCAACGATCTTGCTCCATCCATGATGGGAATTGATAATACGTTGCTTAATATTCTCCAGAATCACTGCCATCATTGCATGAACCTTCGGATGATACATTACAGGTTCAAGCATCTTATACAATCGATGATCCTTATTCAATATAATATCCAATATACTTCCCTGATTATTCGTCACAAAACAAAAGATATCATCATACCCGATTGTTGCCGGACGCAGGCTGTACGAATTCCGGTACGGTACAACGCTCCGGACCATATGGAAATCCACAACCATATCATCATAAAGAATTCCCGGGTATTCGCTGATCACATAGTGCTGCGATTTGCGATACGGTGCCATCATCTGACAGAAAATATCCCTGTTCTTTTCAAACACGATCAACTTATTTTCCTTCAAAAAGCTTCGAAAGTCAATCGGATAATTCGTTCTGTAATAATCAAACAATCCCTTTGTGATGAAAGCAATGCGGATAACCTTACCGGAAAAACCGTGTACAATCGTCTCAATCGGTAACTCTAATTCTCTTCCCTTCAGGTACACATCCACGCCTACTGCCTTACCGAGCAACGCCATCTCATCCTCGTACTCCGTGAGCACAGGCTTGCTTCCGTCATTCAGATACTGATTCAGACTCATTGGGTTCGCCTCAAACGTCTTCAGTATCTTCTGTCCGATCATTCTCCTGAGTTCTTTTAACTTTTCGTCATGTGCCACTCCATCCCGCGTCACGCGCGGCGTCAAAAACGGCTTTTTGATATTAAGATGAAATGTCAGATGCCGTAACCATTCCGGCTTGATCCCAAGTTCATCCGGATGTTCCATAACCTTGAATCCCTGCTGGTACAGACAGGAATCACCGATCAACGCCTTATGCTTGGAGTTATAGATCCAAAGATATCCCTCCATTGTTTCATCAAGTATCCGAATGGAAATCACGCCCAGAATATCTGCAAAAGGATTGTCCATGATCCAATTGGAATCATAAAGCACCTCACGCTTTTTATCATACATGACCTCAACCGGAAACGGCTGATAAAGCATCCATTTGCGGATTCCTCCAACCAATCCCTGCATAGTCAGTTTCATCGCATACTTCGGTTTTAATACAAGTGTAATCTTCGAACCGGATTCCTCGCGATTGCAATTGACATATTCCATCGTATCCGAACCCTCAATCCACTTTGCCATAACCGGTTCAAGCGATTCCTTATTTGTGATATTCCAAGCGGTATTAACACACTTGTCCTTTTTGGATTCAATCAGAATCGCACGCGCTACCATAAAGCAGGACAGCATTCCGACGCCGAATCGTGCAACCGGCTCATACCTGTCTCTTATACACATCTCCGAGCCCACGAGACGCGTAGTAATCTCG
>URQG01000151.1 GCA_900549895.1 uncultured Lachnobacterium sp. | reverse complement strand
TACTCAAACTTACAATATTCAAACTACCACCTGTCTCCTATAAATCTATAGGCCTCCTGCTCTGTTGCTAAAATTTCATCCACATCCGGATGCTGGATAAACGTACAATGTTCCATCGTTTCTTCTATCATCTCTGTAATCTGAAGATAAGAGATTTTATGGTCTAAAAACAAAGCAACCGCTTTCTCATTTGCGGCATTAAATGCGGTCGGAACATTTCCGCCTCGTCGTGCCGCTTCAAATGCTAAATTTAGCCCTCTAAATGTCTCCGTATCCGGTTTTTCAAACGTCAGCTCATGCAGTGCGAACAGATCCAGACGCTTTCCGGATAAAAAGCGGCGATCCGGATAATAGAGCGCATATTGAATCGGCAGGCGCATATCCGGAGTCCCAAGCTGCGCAATCACTGCTCCATCCTCATATTCCACAGCGGAATGCACCACACTCTGCGGATGCACAACCACTTCAATCTGATCCAGTTCCACCCCAAAAAGCCACTTGGCCTCCATCACTTCAAGCCCCTTATTAACCAATGTGGAAGAATCGATCGTCACCTTACGTCCCATGCTCCAATTTGGATGTTTTAAGGCATCCTCAACCTGTATATTTTTCAATTCCTGTCTGTTGCGTCCACGGAATGGTCCTCCGGAAGCTGTCAATAAAATTTTATGGATTGCATTCTGTTCATTTCCCTGCAAAGACTGAAAAATCGCACTGTGCTCACTGTCCACAGGAAGTATCTGCACTCCATACTCTTTCGCGAGGGGTATAATCAGATGCCCAGCCGTAACAAGGGTTTCCTTATTTGCCAAAGCGATATTCTTGTGTTCCCTGATTGCAGCGATCGTTGGTCGAATTCCGAGCATTCCGACAATTGCCGTAACAACCATCTCAGCATGGCTCTCCGTTGCCACGGCAATGAGGCCATCCATTCCACTCATAACCGGGATGCCAAGATCTGCCGTCTTAATACGAAGTTCTTTTGCCTTTTCCTCGGTCCAAACCGCTACAAGTTTCGGGCGAAACCGACGCATCTGTTCCTCAAGAAGCTTGACATTGCCTCCACAGGCAAGTGCCGTCACTTCGATATCTCCATGTTCCCTAACAACATCTAACGTCTGGGTTCCGATTGATCCGGTCGATCCCAGAATCGAAATTTTTTTCATGAAAGTTTCCTCACAAAATATTCTAAGTTATATCTATAACGAATCGATTTTCATCATAATCATCGATCTGCTTCTACAAAATATGCAAAGCGAGATAATAAATGATCGGTGCCGTAATGATCATACTGTCAAAACGATCCAGAATGCCACCATGCCCCGGAATCAAATGACCGTAATCTTTGATATCATAATTACGCTTGATTGCCGATGCTGTCAAATCACCCACCATAGAAATCAAAGCTGCAACAGCCGCAATTCCCGCAATGATCCAAATCTCCATTGCTGTAAGATTCATCTGTGAACGGAAGATAAAGCAATATAATGCTGTAAGAAGTGAAGCTCCGACAACACCTCCCACTGCTCCTTCTACGGACTTCTTCGGACTCAGTTTAGGCGACATCTTATGCTTTCCGATCAGCATTCCTACGCAATAGGCACAGGTATCGCATCCCCACGAGCATAAGAACACCAGAAAAGCCAGATAAAGACCACGCTCTAACGTACGTATCTGATAAACGAATGACAACATTACCGCAACATAGAATAATCCAAAAAAGACAGCCATCACTTCACTCGCGTGATACTTTGGATAGGCAAATACAAAAACAAACATCAGAAGAATCATAAATCCCATAAAAAGCATCATACTGTCCGGGATAAAATTCCACTGCAGATCACAGTAAAACACAATTGCTGCAATATATCCGATTGCTGCAAGTAACGATTTTTCCACATGAAAAACGCGATATAACTCAAACATTCCAATACAGGAAATTGCCAGTGTTGAAAATAAAAGCACCTCTCCACCGGTTATAATCAACACCAATGCAAGTATAACAAGCACGATACCGCTCAACAGTCTCGTCTTAAACATAATTTTATCCTCCGTCTTATCACTTGATTCACCTGATTTACCACATATCTTTACTCACTTGTGAGTCCGCCAAATCTTCGGTCACGTTTATTATACGCTTCAATAGCTAATTCCAATTCCTTTTTATGAAAATCCGGCCATGGAACATCCGTAAAATAAAACTCACTGTATGCAAGCTGCCATAAAAGATAGTTCGACAATCTCTGCTCTCCGCTTGTACGAATCAAAAGATCCGGATCCGGAAGTTCTCTTGTATCCAGATAAGAAGAAAATACATTCTCATCAATGTCTTTGGTCTCTAGTTTTCCTTCTCTGGCATCTTCTACCATATGACGCACTGCACGAAGTATCTCATCACGACTTCCATAATTGAGCGCAATGGTAAGATTTAAACCGGTATTGGACGCAGAAGCGGTCTCCAACTCATGAATTCTCTGTTGAAAAGCGTTGGAAAGTCTTGTAATCTCTCCAATTACGCGTACACGCATATTATTCTTATCCGCGGTCTTGATACAGGTCTTAAGATAACCTTCCAAAAGCTTCATAAGAGCATTCACTTCGTTCTGTGGACGGTTCCAATTCTCCGTAGAGAATGCATATAGCGTCAGATATTTGATTCCCAGTTCATCTGCCGCGCGGCACACCGTCTCAACATTTTTTGCACCGACCGTATGACCATAGTTACGTGGCATCCCTTTACTCTTTGCCCATCTTCCGTTCCCGTCCAAAATAATTGCTACATGATTTGGAATCTTCATAATGCACCTCAAAAATTTAAAGGGACATGTGCCTATGGCAATGCCCCTCAATGTCTTTTCCTATACCGTAAGAATTTCCTTTGACTTAGCGTCAACTGCCTTGTCAACTTTTGCTACATACTCATCAGTAAGCTTCTGGACGGTATCTTCCAGATCCTTGACTTCATCTTCAGAAAGATCTTCCTCTTTCCCAACCTTCTTTAAATGATCGATGGCATCTCTACGGATGTTACGAACTGCAACCTTAGCGTTCTCACCCTTTTTCTTAATGTCTTTTGCAAGTTCTTTACGTCTCTCCTCTGTCAATTCAGGAAATACAAGACGAATCACTTTTCCATCGTTGGTAGGGTTGATTCCAAGATCCGAGGACATGATCGCTTTCTCGATTTCTTTTACCATAGATGCTTCCCAAGGCTGAATCTGAATCATACGTGGTTCCGGAACACTTACATTGGCAACACTCTGAATCGGTGAAGGTGTTCCATAATAATCTACACGGAGCTTATCTAATACATGTGGGTTGGCACGTCCTGCTCGAATTCCTGCGAATTCCTCCTCAAGATTGGCAAGAGATTTTCCCATCTTCTCCTCAAATACTGCTAATCTGCTATCCATAAATTTACCTCCTAAACAGTAACCTTAGTTCCGTTGAACTTACCATTGACTGCATTCACAATGCTATTCTCCTCATTAAGGCTGAAAACGTACATCGGAACTTTATTCTCCATACACATAACGGATGCTGTAAGGTCTACAACTGCTAATTTCTTGTCAATGACTTCCTGAATGGAAATCTCATCATATTTCTTTGCATTTGCATTTGTCTTTGGATCACTATCGTATACACCATCAATTGCCTTGGCAAGATAGATTCCATCAGCCTCAATTTCAATTGCGCGAAGAACCGTAGCTGTATCAGTTGAGAAATATGGGTGGCCTGTTCCACCTGCGAAAAAAACAACCATATCATGCGCAAAATATTTATTGGCACGATCCTTTGAAAACAGTTTGGTCATTGACCCACACTCGAATGGTGTGAGAACGGCGGTCTTCATGCCTACAGAACGGAAAATTTCCGAAACGTAGATACAGTTCATAACCGTTGCAAGCATACCAATTTGGTCAGCTTTCGTACGATCGATTGTTTCACTGGTGCGTCCTCTCCAAAAGTTGCCTCCACCGATTACAATTCCAACCTGCACACCAGCATCTACCAGTTCTTTTACCTGCTTGGCTACAACAGTGACCGTTGGCTCATCAAATCCGTGATGCTTGTCCCCTGCCAAAGCCTCTCCGCTGAGTTTTAATAAAATGCGCTTCATATTCTTACCTCGTTATTTTATCCTATCTTCCGTCAAAAAGTCCCTGGACATCAATGTCTGCATAGCACTGAGAGCAGAATCCCTCGATTACGGCACCATTGTTGATCTGTACGGAACGTGATTTGATATTACCCATAATAACAGCAGAAGTATCAACTACAACCGGTCCCTGGACATCAATATCACCCTTGATAGCACCTGCAATAACAGCAGATGAAGCAGAAATATTACCAATAATAACAGATCCTGCACCAATCTTAACCGTTCCGGAACTTACAACCTCACCTTCGATTTTAGCTACATCAGCGAAGAATTCAGAAGCATTACTGTTTCCGTTGATCGTACCTGTTACAACAAGCTTTCCGTTACATGAAACATTACCGTTAATCGTTCCCTGAATATCAAAAGATCCATCAGATGCAATATCACCTTTCAGTGTTGTACCTACTGTAATCACAGATGTCTCATCTGATACAACTCCTGTATTAACCGGAGCAGCCGGTTTTGTATCCATTGTAGGTGCTGTATTGCCAAATGTAATATCACTCATTGATTTCTTTTCCTCCTGTAATGTAGCTGTAATTTTTTGCTTTGGTTCTTCTTCCTGCTTTACCGATGGTATTTTCTCTTCAATAGGCTTTACCGGTTCCGGTTCACTCTTAACCTGCTCTAAGAGACCATCTAACTTAGAAAGTTCGGATTTAACATCTACATCCTCTCCTAAAGTATTAACCACCAGATCCTCAGCCTTCTCTTCTTTCTCCGGCACATCAGATCCCGGCATCATTTCATTGACTGCTTGTGAAAAATCTTCTTTGAAATCTTTAAATAATCCCATTGTTTCTCCTCCATTTTATATTTATTCAACACTATCCGCCTTAATATATTGAATAACTTTTGTATTTTCATCAATCGGCAGAATTTTCGCATCCATTTCCTGTAATGCCTCAATCAATGGTCCAATCGCTTCCTCCGTTGTTGACTTATCCTCTCCGTCGTGCAGAAGTACGATCGAAGTCTTATAATTTGCAATTCCCGCTGTCACATTTGTAACAATATCATCGACCTGTCTCTTATACACATCTC
>URQG01000150.1 GCA_900549895.1 uncultured Lachnobacterium sp. | reverse complement strand
CGCGTCTCGTGGGCTCGGAGATGTGTATAAGAGACAGCATTAGTACCGCACAATGACAACAGCTTATTACTGATCAATGCGGGAATGGCACCGCTGAAGCCATATTTTACAGGACAGGAGATTCCACCGAGAAGACGTGTGACGACATGCCAGAAGTGCGTGCGTACCGGTGATATCGAGAACGTGGGTAAAACAGCCCGTCATCTTACGTTTTTTGAGATGCTTGGTAACTTTTCTTTCGGTGATTATTTTAAACATGAGGCGATCACGTGGTCATGGGAATTCTTAACAGAGGTTCTCGGACTGGAGAAGGATCGTCTGTATCCTTCCATCTACGGAGAGGATGATGAGGCATACAATATCTGGACAAAGGAAGTTGGTGTGCCGGGAGACCGTATCACACGCTTTTATCGTGATCCGGAAACCGGAGAGTGTGATAACTTCTGGGAGCATGGAGCAGGACCTTGCGGACCTTGTTCCGAGATCTATTACGACCGTGGAGAAAAATACGGATGCGGCAAGCCGGATTGCAAGGTAGGCTGTGACTGTGACCGCTTCATGGAAGTATGGAACAACGTATTTACACAGTTTGAGGGAGACGGCAAGGGTGGTTACACCGAGCTGGCTCAGAAGAATATTGATACCGGTATGGGACTGGAGCGTCTTGCGGTTGTTATGCAGGATGTTGATTCCGTTTTTGACATTGATACGATGAAGGCTATCCGTGACAAGATCTGCGAGATGTCCGGCAAGAAGTATCAGGTCGATGCGATGGATGATGTATCCATTCGTCTGATCACAGACCATATCCGTTCTTCAACATTCCTTGTATCCGACGGTGTTATGCCAAGTAACGAGGGAAGAGGCTACGTTCTGCGCCGTCTGATCCGCCGCGCGGCCCGCCACGGAAAGATGCTCGGTATCGACGGATTATTCCTTGCCAAGCTTTCAGAAACCGTTATCAATGAGAGCAAGGACGGATATCCGGAACTGGAAGAGAAGAAGGATTTCATCTTCAAGGTACTGACACAGGAAGAAGAGAAGTTCAATAAGACGATCGATCAGGGACTTGCAATCCTCTCGGATCTGATGGATGAGATGAAAAAGGAAGGCAAGAAGGAGTTATCCGGAGCCGATACCTTTAAGTTATACGATACTTACGGATTCCCGGTAGACTTAACCGAAGAAATCCTTGAGGAGAAGGGATTTACCTACAACGAGGATGAGTTTAAGGCATGCATGGAGGAACAGAGACAGAAGGCGAGAAACGCCCGTAAGGTGACAAACTACATGGGTGCGGATGCTACTGTTTACGAGCAGATTGATCCGGCGATCACAACCGAATTCGTTGGATATGATAACCTGACATACAAGTCCAGCGTATCCGTCATGACAACCGAGAGTGAGATCGTTGATGCACTTTCTGACGGAGATAACGGAACGATCATCGTGGACAAGACTCCGTTCTATGCGACCATGGGTGGCCAGCAGGGAGATAAGGGTATCATCCGCACCGCGGACGGTGAGTTTGCAGTGGAAGATACCATCAAGCTTCTCGGCGGCAAATACGGACATATCGGACATATGGTATCCGGCATGATTCATGTTGGCGAGGAAGTAGAGCTTGTTGTGGATGCGAAGCTTCGTGCACAGACCTGTGCAAACCATTCCGCAACACATTTGATGCAGAAAGCGCTTCGTGAAGTCTTAGGAACACATGTTGAGCAGGCCGGTTCTTATCAGGACAGCGAGCGTACAAGATTTGACTTTACGCATTTTGCAGCAATGACACCGGAAGAACTTAAAAAGGTTGAGGATATGGTCAACGAGAAGATCAACGAGGCGATTCCGGTAACAACTGATATTATGACCGTTGATGAGGCAAAGAAGACCGGTGCGATGGCTCTCTTCGGAGAAAAGTACGGCGAGACGGTCCGTGTCGTATCGATGGGCGATTTCTCCAAGGAATTCTGTGGTGGTACTCATGTAAAGAATACCGCAGATATCAAGGCATTCAAGATCCTTTCGGAGAGCGGTGTTGCAGCAGGAGTGCGCCGTATTGAGGCATTGACCGGTGACAACGTACTTGCTTATTATAAGAAGATGGAGGAGGAATTTGAGGCAGCCGCTAAGGTTGTGAAGTCCACTCCGGCTAATCTTGCAGAGCGACTGGAGCATCTGACTGCTGAACTGAAAGCTTTACAGAGTGAGAATGAGTCACTTAAGAGTAAAGCGGCCAAGGATGCACTTGGCGATGTTATGGATCAGGTACAGGAAGTGAAGGGCGTGAAGCTTCTTGCTACAAGCGTCGCAGGTGTTGACATGAACGGACTGCGTGATCTCGGTGATCAGCTGAAGGAGAAGCTCGGTGAAGGCGTTGTTGTGATTGCTTCCGAGTGTGACGGCAAGGTCAGCCTGATCGCGATGGCAACCGATGCAGCGATGAAGCAGGGCGCACATGCAGGCAACCTCATTAAGGCAATTGCCGGTAAGGTCGGCGGTGGCGGCGGCGGACGTCCGAATATGGCACAAGCCGGAGGTAAGAACCCGGCAGGTATTCCGGATGCAATCGCAGAAGCTGCAAGCGCGTTAGAGGGAATGTTAAAGTAAAAAATTATCAAATTTGATCAAAGTTGTTAAAACCTATTGACAAATCGCGATAATTTGCTAAAATAATCGATAGTGCAATTAAGATTACCTTACAGTTGATGCACAATACGCAACTGGAGGGAGGTTAGGTGTAGAATGTCTAGTGTAATCGTAAAAGAAAACGAGACTTTAGATAGCGCATTACGTCGTTTCAAGAGAAACTGCGCTAAGGCTGGTATTCAGCAGGAGATTCGTAAGAGAGAACATTACGAGAAGCCAAGCGTAAAGCGTAAGAAAAAGTCTGAAGCTGCTAGAAAAAGAAAATACAACTAGTATGTATTGAAATACCCCTGGGATTTTCCCAGGGGTGTTTTTTAATATCCGAGTGATTCCCCGATGAGAATGACTTTGATGCGGTCAGGGTTTCCGCTTCGTCGTGTGATGACAATCTGGTTGCAGATGCCTTCCGGTGAGAGGCAGTCGGCACATCTTCCGGTTGCCGCACAAGGTGTCTTTTTATTAAGACGGATGCAGTTCGGCGGCGTCGCACAGTTTCTGACGCGGCGGATACCGTCCTCTACGTTTGCGGTAACTTTATTGAGTCCGGCAACGATAATCACCTGATCCGGTCCGTAGATGAGTGCGGCGACACGGTTGCCGTTGCCATCGATATTGATGAGTTCACCGTCGAGGGTGATGGCATTGGTACTCATAAAGTAAGTGTCGGCGGAGAATGCGTCACGGTACATCTGCTTTGTTTCTTCCGGTGTCTTTGCATTGTTGCGGTCAATCAGATGAATGTCGCTTTTGGCGCGGAGCGCATCCAGGATACCGCTTTCTGCGAGTGTCATGGAACCTCCGAATGCAACGGCTGTATCGGCGGCAACGAAGGAGAGTGCCTTGACTTTGGCTTCTTCTATGGTTGCGCAATAGAATCCTTCGATCTGGCGTTTCTTGAGATTCTGGATCAGTGTATCTGCCAGAGTTTTGTTATATTGTTCTTTTGCGGTCATTGTAAAACCTCCTTATCATAAGATGTGATACTCCTAATGTGTTTTTTATGATAAAACTTCCATAAGTTTTTGACAAGGCGCAAAATCGTTGTTAGAATATCTAGGCAGTTCGAAATGAGGATGGTTGAATTTTAGAACCGCGTGGAAAGGTGAGAAAATTATGAATCAAAATCTGAAAAAAATGATGGGCTACTATAAGCCATACCTAAAAATATTCTGGGCGGATATGTTTTTCGCAACGCTCTCTGCGGCGGTTGCGCTGACGATTCCGCTTGTTGTGCGCTATGTGACTTCAACGCTGATCTATCTTCCGGCAGATGAGATCATAAGACAGATTACTTATATCGGAATCGGTCTGGTGGTGCTTCTTGCAATTGACTGCTACAGCCGGTTTTTTATCGGAAACTACGGACATGTGATGGGTGCAAAGATGGAGTATGACATGCGTGCGGAGTTGTTCGGACATATGCAGAAGCTGTCGTTTTCGTTCTATGATGATGCAAAAGTCGGACAGCTGATGAGCCGTATCACATCCGATCTGTTTGACATTACGGAACTTTTGCACCACGGACCGGAGAATATTATTCTTTCTGTGTTAAAGATCACGGGTGCGTTTGTGATCCTTGTAAGCATCAACGGCTGGCTGGCACTCGCTGCATTTGCGGTGCTTCCGTTTATGTTTGCTTTTGCACTCATTTTAAATAAGAAGATGCGACGCGCATTCCGTGCCAATCGTGTGAAGATCGCAGATATCAATGCGCAGATCGAGGATAACCTCTCGGGAATACGCGTGGTCAAGTCGTTTGCCAACGAGGATATCGAAAATGAGAAGTTTCGTGTCGGAAACGATGGATTCTTAGCAGCGAAGAAAAACAGTTACCATTATATGGGAAGCTTTCAGGCGGGCGTGGGTGTCTTTACGACGATGATTCAGGTAAGTGTGATCCTTGTCGGAACGGTGCTGATCGCACATGGTCGTGTGGATATGACGGATCTTGTGACATTCCTTTTATATATCGGAGTTTTTACCGATCCGATCCGTACTTTGGTTGATTTTACGGAGCAGTTTCAGAATGGTTATACAGGATTTGAGCGTTTTCAGGAGATCATGAATATCAGACCGGACATCGAGGATGCACCGGATGCCACGCCTATTGGTATGGTTAAGGGCGAGATCGAGTTTGATAACGTATCGTTCCAGTATAAGGACAATCAGGAGAATGTGTTAAATCACATCAATCTCAAGGTCCCGGCGGGGGCGTACATGGCACTGGTCGGTTCATCGGGAGCCGGAAAGACAACGCTTTGTTCATTGATCCCGCGTTTTTATGATGTGACGGGCGGACGCATTATGATCGACGGCAAAGATATCCGCAGCGTGACGTTAAAAAGCCTGCGCGATCAAATCGGAATGGTACAGCAGGATGTGTATCTGTTTGCCGGCACGATCTTCGAGAATATCCAGTACGGTAAGCCGGGTGCAACGCGTGAGGAAGTGATCGAGGCGGCGAAAAATGCGAATGCGCATGAGTTTATTATGGCATTTCCGGACGGCTACGACACTGTCTCTTATACACATCTCCGCGCCCACGAGACGCGTAGTAATCTCGTATGCC
>URQG01000149.1 GCA_900549895.1 uncultured Lachnobacterium sp. | reverse complement strand
ACAAATATGGACAACGAGAAGAAGACAAAATATGCTCACCTATATGAGACAAAGTCTTCTGCAACTTCACTTGGAAATGAAGGAAAGCATCCGGACGGTGGGAACGCCTATCTGGATGACGTAAAAGAAATTGAACACATATGCACTCAGAATGATCTGGATGATGACAGACAGAACCAGAAACTGTTTCGTAGTCTGGAAGCAAAGAATGCTTTTTCCACTTGGGTGGGAGAAGCATTCCTGAATGGATTATCGGGTCATACGAGCAAGAACCGCCATAGACGAACAATGGAGAAGGTATGCAAACGGATTGCAGTCTCTTTCCTCGCTATGGCGGTAGTGTTGTTATTATCCCTTCTTTATTTTCAGATGAAAGCGGTGCGGGAGGACGCGGTGCTTGCATATGTGCGGCAGGAAAAAGAACAATTGCAAAAAGCGTCGGATGGAAAAACGGATAACGATCAGAAGGTTGCAATCCTAGACCAATATGCTATATTATATAGTATGTATCCGAATGTCATCGGGTGGATCAAAGTGGATGGTACGCCGATCGATTATCCGGTTATGCAGGATACAACGGATGGAGACTATTATCTTGACCATAATTTTGAGGGAAAGGATGATAACAAGGGAGCTCCTTTTGTCGATGCGGACACGAAGGTGAAGCCGCTGGACAGTAACATTGTAATCTATGGGCACAATACGAGAGACGGAAGTATGTTCGGAGATCTGGATTATTATCTGGATGAGAAGTTTTACAGGAAGCATCCGACGATCTCGTTTGATACGATCTATGAGACGGGAACTTATCAGATCGTAGCGGTTGTTAAGACGCATGTGCGCAAGAATGATGAGTCCGGATTCCGCTACTATTGGTTCCGTAATTATGAGAATCGAGGGGAATTTCAGGATCTGTTGGATTTTATCAGTGAGAATCAGCTTTATGACACGGGAGAACATCTCTCCTATGGGGACAGCATGATCATGTTATCGACTTGTGAATATACGGTAGAGAACGGAAGACTTGTTGTAATAGCAAAAAGGATATAAGGACGAATGATGAAGAAATTAGCAAAACTGTTATTAGGAATCTGTATGGCATTGATGATCTGTGTAGTTGCCGCTCCTGTGACAACTTATGCCGCAAGCATCAATCTTACACTTGGAACAACGGATAATGCAAAGGTTGGAGATACCGTTACGGCGCGAATTGTACTCGGTAATAATCCGGGTCTGTCGACGTTTGCGGTAAAACTCGCATACAACAGAGATGCACTCACTTATACCGGAGCAACATGGGCGCCTTCGGTTTCTTCGAATACAAATAATGTGCAGTTGATTTCTGAAGTGACGGAGAATGGAGGTCCGGTTCTTAACATTTCTTCGATTTTGAATCAGACCTATACCGGTAATGAGACGTTTGTCACTTTAAACTTTACGGTAAAGCAGGCATATACAACGATGCCGGTGACTTTGACCGTGCGGGAACTGACGGACTCCAGCTATAACACCATGAACGTAAATACGGTTGTCGATGCAAATGCAGGACGAAACAATACGCAGAACAGTCAGAACAATAGCCAAAACAGTCAGAATAGCCAGAACAATAGTCAAAATAACAGTCAGAACAATAGCCAGAACAACAGTCAGAACAATAGTCAAAATAACAGTCAGAACAACAGTCAGAACAACAGTCAGAATAATAGTCAGAACAACAGTCAGAATAATAGTCAGAACAATAGTCAGAATAATAACAATAATGGCAGCAACAGTTCGAATCATAATGATGATACGACGGTCGATGATACGATCGCTGCGGGTAATAAGACCGGTAATACTTCAAAAGTGGACAAGACACCAAAGACAGGTACGTTCGATATCCGTTACGCATTCGGAGTTGCAATTGTTGTGTTTCTCCTGATTGCGGGAATCTGTATCAAGGTGTTGGGAAAGAAGAAGATGTAATGAATTACGCAGGAATCAAATATTGTGATATTGCCAACGGCACCGGATGCAGAACGGTGCTGTTTGTTTCGGGATGCCGTAATGCCTGCAAAGGCTGTTTTCAGCCGCAGACATGGGATTTCGGATACGGAGAGCCTTTTGATGAAAAAGTACAGGAAGAAGTATTAAAGTCCCTTGAACCGGATTATATAACGGGAATCACTGTTTTGGGAGGAGAGCCGTTTGAGCCGGAAAACCAGAAGGAACTGGTGCCTTTTATGAGAAAAGTCGTAGCACGGTATCCAAATAAGAATGTTTGGGCTTTCACGGGATATATTTATGATAAAGACTTAGTTGCCGGAGGGAGACGGCACACGGAAGATACCGACGAATTGCTTTCTATGATTGATGTGTTGGTGGATGGACCGTTTCAGGAGGAAAAGAAAGATATTACTTTAAAATTCCGCGGTTCATCGAATCAGAGAATTCTGGATTTGAAGGAAACCATCAGAACGGGAAATATAATCACATTGTTTTAGAAGAGGAGCGTGTTAATTATGAAGAAGCATATCAGTATGTTGTGTGCAATTATCTGTTATGCGATCGGAGTTATTTGTTCCGTGTATTTTGGATTGTGGAAGATGCTGGTACATCCGGTAATGATCATTATTGCGGCTTTTTCGACAGGGCAGCTTACATTGAATCTGTTGATCGCCTGCTTGATCAAGATTTTGTTTTCCACAACATTGACCGGTTTGATCTGGTGTATCGGATACATTGGCTATAACCACTTTAAAGGAACCGAAGATCCGGATTGGGATAAGCTGAATCCGGTATCGGACAATGATTATGAGGAAGAGAGGCGTGTGTCGTGATTCTGCGAGTGCCGGAATATTATGATGAATTCTCCTGTATTGCAAGCCGCTGTAAGGACAGTTGCTGTGCGGGATGGGAGATTGATATTGATGACGAATCCTATGAATATTATCGAAGTGTTGAGGGACCGTTTGGTGATCGGCTTCGTGAGAGTATGTTTGTAGCAGAGGATGGCGGATATCGTTTCAAACTGAAGGGACCGAAGCGTTGCGCGATGCTTAACGATAATAATTTATGTGATCTGTATACAGCCTTGGGCGAGGAAGCGTTGTGCGAAGTGTGCACAGAGTATCCGCGCTTTTCTCTTGTTTACGGACAGGTGGAGCAGAAGGCATTAAGTCTTTCCTGCGAAGAAGTAGGAAGAATTCTTTTTGGAAGGACAGAGCCGGAGCAGCTGATCGATATTGAACTTCCGGGAGACTGTGAGGATGATGAGGAAGACCCGCAGTACGTTGCATTCATGGAATGGGTGCAGAAGGAAGCGGTTGCGATCCTGCAGAACAGAGAATTGTCGATTACGGAACGCACAAGAGAGTTCCTTGCATGGTGTGACCGGGTACAGACGATCATCAATTATTCACAGGCAAAGGATGATCTGTCGATTTTGGAGGCCTGGAAGAATCAGGACGCTGACAGGGAAATCAGGGAGTGGGAACAGAAGAACATTGAGGGCAAAGAAAAGCCTGCCCGCAATCTATCCTATGAGGATTTCTGCGATCGATTTGAAATATTCCTCGATATGGAAGAACTTGACGAGGAATGGATCAATACCAAGGCAGAGTTTGAACAAATTTATCATGAGGATACATACGAAAGGTTATTGCTTGCGTATCTGAATTCCAAGGATTATTCGGAACTTGGTTACGAGCATCTGCTTGTTTATTTTGTATACCGTTATCTGATGAATGCAGTGTATGACTATGACATTCTTTCCTATGCGAAGATGATCGTGGTTGCGACACTTGTGGTCAGGGACATGGATGCGGCACGTTTTCAAAGAAACGGCGGATCATTCACTATGTTTGACCGTATCGATGTAGCACGCATTTTTTCGAAAGAAGTAGAACATTCCGAAGGCAATGCCGAAGACTTAAAAGAGATGTGTATGATGGAGGAGATTGCTTCCGTGGATGCACTGTATCGACAATTATAATTGATTGGATTTATGGACAATGTGCAAATTTGCGAGAGCAATCCAATGTGTATAAAAAGAAGTGCCGAATATGTCTTGAACATAATCGGCACTTTTGTATTCAGAAAAGATATTCATTCCGATAACGTGCGGAACGGTTTTATTTGTCCAGAAGATCTGTGTAGAAATCCGCGTAATCGGTGCGTTCCGCTTTACTGAAGTCGATTGCAGCTGACGGATGCTGATTTAAACGTCCGGTCAGAAGATACGGAATATCATAACCCCATACGGCTCCGGATTCCTTAAGAGGAAGCATCTGCTGCTCAAGGAATTTAAGAACAGGGAAAATATTGTACTTTGGGTTCTTTAAGAAGCTTAAGAGAAGCTCCATTGCACAGTTACCGGCACCGCGTCCCATGGACATCATGGTTGCATCGAGGAGGCTGACACCTCTTGCAACTGCTTCAATCGTGTTGGCAAAAGCAAGCTGCTGATTGTTGTGTGCGTGAATGCCGATGTATTTATTGTATTTTTCACCAATCTCGGTATACTTATCAGCAATGCCGCGAATCTGTTCCGGGTAGAGTGCTCCGTAGCTGTCCACAATGTAGATGCCATCCGCATTACTTTTACCGACCATCTCGAGTGCCTGATCAATATCGGATTCTTTGGCGTTGGAGATCGCCATAATGTTACAGGTTACTTCATAGCCTTTTTCTTTTGCGTCCTCGATCATCTCGATGGCTGCCGGCATCTGGTGAACATAAGTTGCCACACGGACCATATCGATGACACTTTCGCTTTTGTCGATGATATCTTTCTTGTAGTCACAACGTCCTACATCTGCCATAACCGATATCTTCATATCGGAATTGTTGTCACCGACGATCGCACGGATCGCTTCTTCATCACAGAATTTCCATTTCCCGAATTTGTTGACATCAAAAAGCTCCTTGGAAGCCTTATATCCGAATTCCATGACATCAACGCCTGCCTTTACGTTGGCGCGATATAATGCGTTGATAAAATCGTCAGAGAACATAAAATTGTTTACAAGTCCTCCGTCACGGATGGTTGCGTCCAATACACGAATATCGGATCGTACTGTCATTAAGTCTCCCTTTTGAGCCATTGTGGTATCCTCCTAAGTTGTAATAAAATTATTTAACACTTTAACGCCTTAACGCGTGTGAGTATATAATAACACAAACGCACGAAAATGCAAGCAAAAACTTTACTTTTCTTATTCAGACTAATATCTGTCTCTTATACACATCTCCGAGCCCACGAGAC
>URQG01000148.1 GCA_900549895.1 uncultured Lachnobacterium sp. | reverse complement strand
TTCTCCCTACTTATAGACCCTACTAAAGGATGCCCCCACTAAACTTTGATTACCCTTTTTGATTCATAGGAAATTTCTTCCTATGAATCAAAACGCTTCGCGGGGATGAAGTTAATTTTCAGACATAGTCCCATTCATGATCGCTTTCTGCACCCAAAGCTGCAGAGAGTCGATTGCCTGCGAAATTTGACCAAGTTGTGCCTGAATCTTGTGGAAGTCATCAAGCTCATCGGCAGAGATCTGTCCATCGACGGTAATTTCAATCAGGCGATCCTTGTCGCGGTTTAAGGTATTTAAGGATGCCAGCATTTCGAGTGTAATCTGGGAGAGATCTTTCATCTGCACTTCCGGCACACATTCCTGTCCGATCGGGCATTCGTGCGAACAATAATAGTTGCAGAGTGAAGGATTCTTATAGCAGTCAGCCATCGCAAGGATTTCATCCGGGTGTGGAAGCGACTTTTCGCTCTCAATTTTTTCGATGCGGTCGGCCGAGAGAAATTCGAGCTTTTCCGCGGCAGCTTCGCGCGTCAATCCAAGGGATTCCCGGCTCGTCTGATAAACATTTTTATTTTCTTTGGTGGATTTTCTTCCCATCATAAACTCCTTCGTGTAAAATATAATTCGCAGCAAGAAGCGGATTAGAGGTTCTTAATCCGCAAATGTTAAGATGTTTTCTCGCATAAAATGATTATAAACTATATCCATAGCAGGAACAATTACATTCTGCAAAATCAATTGGATATACAAGGGAGGGCGAAAACATGATGATTTGTTTATTATTAATTTTAGCTGTGTTAACAATGTTATTGGGAATCGGATTTAAACTGACGGGGGCACTGCTTGCCGCACTATTCTGGCTTTGCATTAAGCTTCCGATCGCTTGTCTGGTACTGGCGCTGGCAATCATATTTTGTTGCACGATCATTTTGATTCCGGTAGGAATTGCGCTTTTTAAGTTTGGTGTGACGCTGCTTCTGCCGTAAGATTAAGTTTGAGTCGCTTTTTCCGATATACATAATAGAAATGGATAAAGAAAGCGGATGGAAAAAGATGCAGATTACAACATTATGCTATATTGAACAGGATGGAAAATATCTGATGCTTCACAGAACGAAAAAGAAGCATGATATCAATGAGAATAAGTGGATCGGTGTGGGCGGACACGCAGAAGGGACGGAAGGACCGGAAGAATGTCTGCTCCGCGAGGTAAAGGAGGAAACCGGGCTGACGCTGACGTCATACCGGTTTCGTGCGTTGATCACATTTGTCAGCGATCAGCAAGAGCCGGAGATGATGTGCCTGTTTACGGCAGATGGTTTTACCGGCGAATTGATTACCTGCAACGAGGGTGATCTTGTGTGGGTGCCGAAGGAAGAGGTGCCGAAGCTTCCAACGTGGGAGGGCGATGCCATCTTCTTAAAACTTCTGTTGGAAGATGAAGAACGCTTTTTTACACTTAGACTTGTGTATGAAGGGGATAAACTGGTGGAAAAAAGCGTGCATTTATATTAAGATGAATATGGAAAACGAAGAGGCATTCGTCCTACAAAGTAAAAATGTTTGTGGGACGGTTTTGCGTGTAAATAGAAGGAGGCATAAGATGGCTGGATATCTGATTAAGGATACGACGCGCGCGGAGCGTGAGCAGATCGTGGCGGAGTCTCTTGGCAACATTGAGGCAACCTGTGATGGCTGTATGGCAGGACTTGCGGAGATGTATCAGGATTACATTGAAGGTAAGAAAGAACTTCGTGAGATCAATATGGAATTTAATGCGCGTTACGTGAAGGGCGAGGATATGCCGGGACGAAGCCGCTGTCCGATGTAAATACGAGGATAAAAATATGTGGAAAATCAAACAGATTTTTGATGGAGATTACGGGTGCGAGGAACTTGCGCCGGGACAGACACCGTGCGTGTCTGTGACACTTGTGAATGAAACTGGCGAGGAGCGGTATGTGTCGGTCGAAGATGCGTGGCTTGTGGAGCGCGGTCTGGATGAGGGAAGTGTCTGGGCAGAAAAGGAGTAAAACAATGGAACACATTACAAGAGAAGATGCATTTGCATTATTGAAGAAATACAACAAGGATCCATTTCATATCCAGCATGCGCTGACAGTGGAAGCGGTCATGAAGTGGTACGCAAATGAGTTAGGATACGGCGAGGATGCCGAATATTGGGGCATCGTAGGATTGCTCCACGATATTGATTTTGAATTGTATCCGCAGGAGCATTGCCTGAAAGCGCCGGAGATGCTGAGAGAAGCCGGTGTTGGAGAAGATATCATTCATGCAGTTGTGTCGCACGGATATGGGATTACGATCGAGTGTGGAGTAACGCTTGATGTGGCACCGGAGCATGAGATGGAAAAGGTGCTTTTTGCAGCAGATGAATTGACAGGACTTATTTGGGCAGCAGCGTTGATGCGCCCATCGAAAAGTACGAAGGATATGGAGTTAAAGTCTCTTAAGAAAAAGTACAAGAGTAAGGGATTTGCAGCTGGATGCTCGAGAGAAGTGATTGAGCGAGGCGCGGATCAGCTTGGCTGGGAGCTTGAGAAGCTGCTTACCATGACACTTGCAGCGATGGCTGCGACGGAAGATACGATTAACGAGGAGATGGCTGCGGAGCAGGCGTAAGGAGAGACGGATGGAAACATGGTATTATGAAGTGGTTAGCATTGATGGTGATTATGCGAACCTGAAGCGAACGGACATTGAGACAGATGATTTGAAACTAGTTGCACGTGCGTTGCTTCCACCGGAGATTATGGAGGGAAGCAGGCTGAGATATGAATTGATGCAGTACCGGATGGAAGGATAAGGATGAGAGTTTCTGAGTTAATTATGTATATATTGGCGGTACTATCCGCTGGATATGGAATTTTTGTGAGGGCAGCCGGATCTGGAACCTCTTTCTTTCTCGTGTGGTTTACGTTGGCGGTTGTGTTGATTTTATTTGGAATATCGCTGCACATCCGCTTATGGAAGAAGGTTCCGGTCTGGGGCAGAAGAATCCTTACGGGTATCGTGGTGCTTGGACTTGCAGCCTTTGTTATTGTGGAGGGCTGTGTGATCAGCCACATGGAGGATCGCGGAGAAGATGGACTGGACTACATTATCGTTCTTGGTGCGCAGGTGTACAAGGACGGACCGAGTCCGGTGTTACAGTATCGTCTGGATCGCGCAATTGAATATCTGGAGGAAAATCCGGATACCTATTGCATCCTTTCCGGTGGAGAGGGCGCGAATGAACCATTCCCGGAGGCACAGGGGATGGCGGATTATATGATCCGGCAGGGAATTTCGGAGATCCGTCTTGTACAGGAAATGGAGTCTATGACAACGGAAGAGAATATCAGAAATAGCATGAAGTATGTGCGTGAGGGGGCTTCCGTCGGAATCGTCACCAATGATTTTCATATGTTTCGTGCGCTCCAGATTGCGCATAAACAGGGAGTAAATGATGCGTGTGGCATTTCCGCAGGATCTAAAAAACTGTATCTTGCCAATAATATGCTGCGGGAATTTTTTGCAGAGATTAAATTTATATTGTTTAAATAAAATGGCACAAATAAATCCGGATCATTGGTTTGATCCGGATTTGTAGTACAAAATAAATTGAAAGTTAGGAGAAATGCAGCAATGCAGACAAAAATTCGAAAACACATTGTATTTTATGGACGCGTACAGGGCGTTGGTTTCCGTTATTACGCTGTCAATAAAGCCAATCAGCTTGGACTGACCGGATGGGTGAAAAATCTCCCTGACGGAACCGTCGAGATGGAAGTGCAGGGAGAGGAACCGCTTATCGATCAGCTGATCATTTTTCTGCAGAATCGCACTTACATCTGGATTGAAAAGCTGGATGCAAGGTCGATTCCGTTGCTGGATGATTCTTCATTTCAGGAACGATATTGATCCAATTGCGACAGAATTCCGAAAATTCGTTTTATCCAAGAATTTTCTTAAGATCCTTCTCCGGTGTGCTGATTGGAGAAATATTATAGTTATCCACAAGATACTGCAGCACATTCGGAGAAATGAACGCTGGCAGTGTTGGACCGAGGTAGATATTCTTGATGCCAAGGTGCAGCAGTGTCAGAAGAATACATACCGCTTTCTGCTCGTACCAGGATAGAATCATAGAGAGCGGAAGTTCATTCACATCACACCCGAATGCTTCAGCAAGTGCTACCGCAACTTTGATTGCGGAAAAGGCATCATTGCATTGTCCCATATCCATCATTCTTGGCAGTCCGCCAATCTCTCCAAGATCCAGATCATTGAAACGATATTTGCCGCAGGCAAGTGTAAGAATCACGGAATCCTTTGGTGTCTGCTTGACAAACTCGGTGTAATAATTTCTTCCCGGGCGTGCGCCGTCACATCCGCCGACAAGGAAGAAATGACGGATGGCACCGGATTTTACCGCATCGATCACCTGATCCGCAACGCCGAGTACGGTTCCGTGACCGAATCCTGTTGTCACGAAGGCACCGCCGTTGATACCAGTGCGTTGCTGCTCCTCTGCATAGCCGCCGAGAGTTAAGGCTTTCTCGATCACCGGTGTGAAATCTTTATCCTCACCAATGTGGATAATGTTCGGATAAGATACCACCTCTGTGGTAAACACGCGGTCTGCGTAGCCCGGTTTCACAGGCATCAGGCAGTTGGTTGTGAAAAGGAATGCGCCCGGAACTCCGTCGAATTCTTTCTGCTGGTTCTGCCATGCTGTTCCGAAATTACCTTTAAGGTGTGCGTATTTCTTGAGTCCCGGATATGCGTGTGCCGGAAGCATTTCTCCATGGGTGTAGATGTTGATGCCTTTGCCCTCGGTCTGCTGTAACAGAAGTTCAAGATCTTTGAGGTCGTGCCCGCTGACGACGATAAATGGTCCTTTTTCAATTGTGAGAGGTACGCGGGTCGGAACGGGGGTACCGTAGGCCGTTGTGTTTGCGGTGTCAAGAAGCTCCATGCAGCGGAAGTTGACTTCGCCGACTTCCAGCACGATCGGAAGCAGTTCTTCCATCTCGTAATCGTAGCTGATGACAGACAGTGCTTTATAGAAAAAGGCGTTGACGGTCTCATCGCTGTAGCCGAGCATCAGTGCGTGATAAGCGTAAGCTGACATACCGCGGATGCCGAAGAGAATCAGTGACTTTAAGGAACGGATATCCTCATTGGCTTCCCAGATCCTGTCTCTTATACACATCTCCGAGCCCACGAGACGCGTAGTAATCTCG
>URQG01000147.1 GCA_900549895.1 uncultured Lachnobacterium sp. | reverse complement strand
CGTCGGCAGCGTCAGATGTGTATAAGAGACAGTTCTTATCCCGATCGTACTGCGCAAAGAGTTCCTGCGCCACACGATGATACAGATCTTCCGTAAAATCGTCTGCCGTAATCAGGTTCTGCACCTTGCCAAACAGACGTGGATCCTCGATGAGCCATGTCAGAAGCAGCTTCTGCGACTGTTTCATTCCATCTTCCTTCTTCTTGTTCTCATGGATTCCCGTCTTCAGCGGCTTATGCTCTCTTGCAAGACCATCCTTCATCGCCAATTGGTTAACCAGTTTTCTTAGATTATCAAAACCAATCTGGTATTTATCGGCCACAGCTTCAATGTAATTGTTGCGCTCCAACTCCTCCGTAAAACCGAGAAGTTTCTTGGCCACCTCATTATAAAATGCCGTCTTCGACTCCGGATCGTTCATATCATGCTGGCTTTCCATAATTCGGATTTCAAACAGGAAACTGTTCTCCGCTTCATCAATCCTTTTCTGGTACTCCTCGGCGCCGAGCGCCTTAATGAATTCATCCGGGTCCTTGTAAGGCCGCATATTAATGACTTTTGTTACGATTCCCACTTCCTTGAGAATCGGGATTGCACGCAGCGCTGCTTTCACACCCGCGCCATCGCTGTCGTAAGTCAGATACACTTCCTTGGTGTATCGCTTAAGCAGATTTGCATGTCCGCTCGTGAGCGCCGTGCCCAGCGATGCAACCGCATTGTCAAAACCTGCCTGATGCAGTGCGATCACATCCATGTATCCCTCACATAAAAGGAGCTGATTCTTTCTCGTGCTCCTTGCTATATTAAGGCCGTAAAGATTACGGCTTTTATCAAAAATCTTTGTTTCCGGGGAATTTAAGTACTTCGGCTCTCCGTCCCCCATAACACGTCCTCCGAAACCGATCACACGATTGTGCACATCCATGATTGGAAACATCGCACGGTTCCAGAACTTATCATGTCCGCCCCTCACCTCATCGATGGTGACAAGTCCGGTCTCTTTTAATATCTGATCATCGTATCCCTTACTTCTTAAGTAACGATAGAGATCATCACTGTATTGGTCGGAATATCCGAGCCCGAATCTGACCATCGTCTCATCGGATAATTCTCTCTTCTTAAAATACTGGTACGCTTTTGCACCACGCGGACTGCGAAGCAGCTTATAGAAATACATCGCAGCCTCTTTGTTGATTTCCAGAAGCTTTGTACGCTTGTCTGCCTCTCTTTTCTGTGCAGAAGTCATCTCCTGCTGCGGAAGTTCGATTCCCACACGATCCGCAAGCTGCTGCATCGCCTCACCAAACGTAAAATTCTCATACTGCATCAGGAATGTAAACACATTACCTCCCGCACCGCAGCCGAAACAATAATACATCTGCTTGCCCGGAGATACCGAAAACGATCCGGTCTTCTCATTGTGAAACGGGCAGAGGCCAAAATACGTACTTCCCTTCTTCTGAAGACGCACGTAGCCGCCGATAACATCCACGATGTCGTTGCGGGAGCGCACCTCCTCAATCAGTTCATCTGAATAATATGGCATACTTTCACCTTAGTTCTATATTAATATCCATCCACCTTCCAGGCTTGTGGCATAAAATTCTCCTTGAATTTCGTGATTGCATACTGATCCGTCATTCCGGAAATATAATCACAGACGATCCGTCCGCGATCCTCGCCCTCGTCAAGCATCTCCAAAAACTTTGCCGGCAGCTGCTCAATATGATCCATATAGAAATAGAACATCTGCTCGAGCATCGTCTTGGCCTTAACTTCCTCGCCTTTGGCAACCGGATTCTTATATACATTGTCAAACATAAAAAGCCGTAGATCCCGAAGAGCCTCTGCCGTCTCATCCGACATAATGATATCATCCTTGCCCATACTGTTACTGATAATATCATGGATCAGATGATCCAGACGCGTCCTCGTATCAAAACCGAGTGCCTTACGAAGCTCGATCGGAATATCATCCTCACTTAAGATCTGTGCACGGATCGCATCATCAATGTCCGAATTGACATATGCGATCTTATCTGACAGACGAACGATCTTGCCCTCTAACGTATGCGGAATCGTCTTTGTCTGGTGATTTAAGATGCCGTCACGTACCTCCCACGTCAGGTTCAGTCCCGCGCCGTCCTTCTCCAGCTTCTCCACGATACGGACACTCTGCTCATTGTGCTTGAATCCGCCCTCGTAAATCTGGTCTAAAATAAACTCACCGGCATGGCCAAAAGGCGTATGCCCCAGATCATGCCCCAAAGCGATTGCCTCCACAAGGTCCTCATTCATGCGAAGTGCCTTCGCGATCGTTCGCGCATTCTGTGACACTTCCAATGTGTGGGACATTCTCGTTCGGTAATGATCCCCCATCGGGGTCAGGAATACCTGTGTCTTGTTTTTCAGTCTTCGGAAGGATTTACTATGTAAGATACGATCACGGTCTCTCTGAAAAACCGGCCGGATATCGCATTGTGCCTCTTCGCTGTCCCTGCCTTTCGTATTCACGCTGTGACAGGCATAAGGACTCAGCATCTCATTTTCCATCTGCTCAATCTGTTCTCGAATTGTCATGTTTGCCCCTTCATATTGCAGAAATTGTCGTAATATAAAATTAGCCTACATTTTTATAATTCTAGGTCAATATGCATTTTCCTTTTTATTTTTTGCGAATTGGTCCTACAAATCCACACTTTTTTGCAAATTTGTCCACTTATCCACGATTTCAGGAACCTCCGAGGATATCGAGAAGCTGCTGTAAACTGATTCCCGTGATCTGATTCTCGTAACTGTCATAATAAAATTTATTGTTTTTTACCAGAATACATCCAACCCAGTTTCCCGGAGCCATACCATCTTCGAGTGCAGTGTCCATGTCCGGATAGGAACTGATCGTAAAATAGGCATCATAATCATCAAAATCCGATGCGATGTAATGCGCATCCGCAAACTGCATCTCAAGACCTTCGATAAAATCTCTGTTGCACGCCGTATATCCTGTCGGTTCATGCGAATACGCAGACTCCGATACCCAGTCCTCATCCCAAAGCAGAAAAACCTCATCCTGCTTCCAGGCCTGCTTTTCTTCCACTTCATCCATCGGAGCATAGACGCCGCTTTTTGCTCCCTGCATCTGAAGTCGATTGCTTTTTCCCGTTCCGTCCGTATACAAAAGATTCGCCACTGCAAGCTGATAAAAACGCGTGCTGCAATCCTGATCACGTTCCGCAAGATATCCTTGTGCTGCGCCTTTTTCGTCAGGATCCACTTCCTCGTTGACCGGCACATATAGTTCATTTTTATATAACATCGGTCCGAGTGTTGAATCATTCGTCAGAAATTCCGCGACTTTATGATAACCACCAACGGAGTTCTCCGGCATAAACAAAATACTCACCGCAACGACAGCCACCGCCGCCACGCAGCTTCCTGCGACAAGCATATTCTGCCTTTTTCGCTTTCCTGTCTGTTTGTTTCTGGCAATCTGCTGCTCAGCTTCCTCAATACTTCCGGTATCCGTCCTGCCTCTGCGCGGACCATAGCACAGTCCCGCATACCACCAGGAGAATGCAATGACGATAAGCGCAAACAATACGGTCAAAAGAATGAACAGCAATTCCCGCATTCCGTTCATCCCACAGAGCAGAAGATGGTCAATCAGACAGCCTGCGCGCTTGTGTGCGCTACGCTCCGAAAACAGATCGCAGATCTTGCCATTTCCAAAACACAACAATGCAAACACCGCACCATCCACCAGAGCGTACGCAGTCCACTTGACGCGTTCCCTGATGACCACCAGAGGAAACAACGATACAACAAACGCAAACATCCACACACCGGCAAGCAGGTATGCCCACTTCTCCAGCATCGATGTGCCAAGCAGATTCTTCAGATAGGTCATCACACTGTCACCGTTTATATTGCCCCATCCTGTCACACGTGAGATCAGATAGCCCAGACGAAGGATCCCCCAAAACAGAAAATATCCTACCGCATATGTGATCAAAAGATACGATATTTCTCTTTTGCTGGTCATTGTCAGCTGATGCGTAATCTGATTTCCGTCTCCGATCCGTGTGCGGAGCAAAAAAAACAGCACCGCAAATGCGATAAAAGTCGGAAATCCCCCCCCCCCGCCAATAAAGCCATTCACAAACAGCATCACGATAAAGGCCAATACAACCGATGCGATCAGTCTCGATGGTTTACTTTCTGTGTTTCTCGTAATTCGGTAAAACTGTTTCATTTGCCTGCTCCCTTTGTACCAAAACACACTTCTTTGATTTCATCACTCAGCCGTCCGTCCTCCATGTACCAGATGAGGTCTGCCACATACATCTCTTCCTCGTGATGTGTGGTAAAAAGCACACTAAGCGGTTTCTCCTGCCTATAATCCGCGATCAGCTTCCACATAGCGGCTCTCGATGCGCGATCCATACCGCTTGTTGCCTCATCCATCACAAGGAGTTCCGGATTCCTGCACAGTGCAAGAATCAGCATCAGTTTTCTCTGCTGCCCCTCCGAATAAAGTTTTACCTTGATCTGCCGGTTCAGTTCCATCTCCTGCATCAGCTGCACATATTTCTGCTGATCCATCCACGGCTCAAACTTTGCCAATTCTTTCACCAGCCGGTCCGGCTTCCACTCCACATTAAAATTCGGCGAATCGTATACAACCGACATCTTCCGGCGTATCTCTTTCTCCTCTTCATACATCTCGTTTCCAAAGTAACGGATACATCCCGCATCCGGGCGCAACGCCCCTCCGATCGCACGGATCAGCGTCGACTTACCCGAACCGCTTTTGCCTGCAATCGCATGGATCTTTCCCTCCTCGAGCTTCAGATTCACGTCTTTCAGCCAAAAGCTGCCTCTTCTTATGTATAACTTTTCAACCTCTAAAGCATGATTCATAGAAATTGCCTGCTCCTTTAAATTTATCAGTCTCGCATTCCAAACAGGTAAAGCAAAAAAGGTTCATCCGTTTGGATGAACCTTCTATTTTGTCAATGCAGGAGATGGGACTTGAACCCACACGATATTGCTACCACAGGCACCTGAAGCCTGCGCGTCTGCCAATTCCGCCACTCCTGCGAACAAGCATTATTCTACCAAAAAGTTTAGAATAATGCAAGCATAAATTTAAAAAACTATACGAAATGTACGAAAAACTATAAATCTGTTACTACACCAGCTTTGATATATCTAAAACCAGTGCATCAACCTCCTCCTGTTCTGTCTCTTATACACATCTGACGCTGCCGACGATCTTACGCGTGTAGATC
>URQG01000146.1 GCA_900549895.1 uncultured Lachnobacterium sp. | reverse complement strand
GTGTATAAGAGACAGAACTGGAAATACTATTGAAAGCGTTTTCTACGGATTTAACTTCTTTGTCAGCATATAAATCATATAACTTTGTTACCATTTGGTATAGTGCATCCCAAAGAATTTCTGGTGCAGTTGTACATTCCTGCAAAGAAGCCTTCCCCCGTTTTGTAAATACCACCCTATCCGGAAAATGTCTTTCGAAATAGTCCGCAATCTCTTCTGAGGTTTTCGGATATCGAGGAAACTCTCTTATCTTTTCCATCATATTTCTTGTTTCCGCTTGTACCTCCTGTTGACGATTGCTTTCCTGTATTTGCAAACGATGATTTTTTTCTTTTAAACTCTTAATATTATCTTCATATTCTTCTCTCGCGCGCTCCCACTCATAACGTTCATTTTCAATTTTTTCCAGTTCTTCTTTTAAGATGTTTTGTCTTTTTGCATCGCTCTCTGCATTGATTTCTAACAATTCATCTTCAATCTTTTGGCGATATTCATTCCTTCTTATTTCCGCCAAATCCCTTTCGTTCAGCTTTTTACAGTCTTCTACTCTAAACATGTCTTCGTAGAAATGAACATCTTGAGCAAGTGCACGCCTCAACATTCCATATATATCTTCTTCATTATCGACAATATCCCTAGCATAGATCATTCTATGCCTATAGCTATCTGCAACATCATCAACATGTGGATGGGGAAGATAAATTCTGACATTACCACTATAGCAACCAAATTTTTCTGGTTTACACAGCAATGTCATTTCCCTGCAGAAATCCATATCATTAGCATAGTAAACCAATGCATTCGGCCCTAATTTTTCAACCAGTTTCTGTGGATCAACCAAATTTTCCCCATTATCACTCTCATCCACTCTTTTAGGGCTTATATATACAACCGGAACCTCTCGATATTCGTTACAAATGATTTTCCAAAATTCAGGAAAATCCCCTGGATTCAAATGACCTGCTTTCATGGAAAATCTTTTATTGTCAACCAAACATCTTATTCCTCTTCCAGTGCATAATCTCCACACGATACCTGGTATTGATGCTGGCGGATTATCTTCACATGGTCCAATAAAACCAGGTCTATCATTATAATACAATACTAGGCTTATTGTCGCCCGCTGAGTATTAACCTGCTGAAATCCTATTTCCGTCGTCCATTCTCTTGGAGCACATCCATTTTTCGATGGATAGCTTTCTACAATTTTACATGCCCAATCGGTTGAGCCGTCTTTTCCATGATGATAAACAGATCTGAAATGGACGGATTCTTTCTTTGATGAAAACTCTCGGCCAAATTTAAATGTCGTCCAGCAATGTGAATCATCTGTGATGGTTTCACCTCTCTTTTCCCATTTCTTTCCCATCCAATTGCGAATTTCGCATACAAGTTTCCATAGCAAATCTGTGTCTGGATAGATGGCTTCTATATCGAACTTTGCCTTATAAAACAACGTTGAATTAAGATCCATTCATCTACATCCTTCCATTATCTTTTTTCTTTGTTCAAATATTACTTTCTGTTGCTTATTTTTTCCTAATATCCTGCTTTCAATTTCACATATTTGATTCAGTCCAATTTTTTTCACCGCCTCTATCGCCGCCTCTCTCTGGCTCAAATGCCGCTTTCCAACAGTCAGGCAGTTTGCACCATCCAGTGTATCATACTGCTGGAACGCTCGATTAAAATCCATCAGATTATGCAACCGGATAGGTTGATTCGTCTCATTGTCCACCAACAGTCCCCAGTTTTCCCAATGGCGGTCGGTGTTGCCCACCAGATAATCCAGAATGTTCATCATATAGTATCCGTGGGCGTCCAACTCTAAAATCTTATCCAGCGTGTTCCAATCATGGTTTGTGCAGTAGACATCATAGGCTGCATACGTCACAAGGCTATATCGCTGCGAGGCCATAATTTTGCTGATGGAAACCGGCTCGTTCTCAAACATTCCCTGCTCATACAGAACCTGATGACAGTCAAAGCATCGGCAGATTTTACTTGCCAGCACTTCACGCTCGACTGCATCTTGTCCACCGTCTTTATAAAGATAGAAGCCTTCCTCTTTGCGCACCCACGCTTTAGGATAGCATCCGCCAGTGGACAAATCATTTGCCAAAAGATGGGCATTTGTCACAGCCATCTGATGTCCACGCAGTGCAATATCCACAAGAACATTGCTTAAAGAGTGTGTGTAGAGATTGATATCCTCAAATCGGACAGTCTCTTTTTCTTCTTTTACCCAGAACACATCCAGCAGAGACAGGCAATGGTACGAAAGCGCAATCTGTGCACGCTCCCGATCCGTAACACTCTGGGATGCGCCAATGCTGTTCAGGATTTCCTTTGCATAAGTGCGGTCACGTGGTATCAGCCGAGATACACACCATGAATGGAAGCTAATCACATTATTGATTCGAGTATCAAAGTCATTCGATTCTTTCAGCACTAGACCATAGGGCATGAAATCTTCAAAATAAATTTTACACTCACCAGCCGTACTCACCTGTGCCACACATCTTTCCGTGTGCATAATGCAGTAGACTGTTGCCTTGCCCATCGCCTCCACCACCTTATTTGACTGATGCACGTTCTCTTTTCTACTATTGTACCTTCTTTTATGTTCCAAAACAAGATGTAAAAAAGCTCTTGATCCTTAATATAGAGGCCAAGAGCTTTTTTATCCGATTATCTTTGTCTGTTCCCAAGCTTTAGCTCAATCATTAGATTTCATCCAAGCCATACTTGTGTCTTTTCCCTCCACAGCATTGCACATAAATGCCATATCGACTTATTTTGGCTTCGAGAGAGCAGCCGCATCTGGGGCAAAGCATTCCGTTTTTATTGCCCTTATGATAAAAATACTCTTCTACGAATTCCGTTTCGACAAATTCTGTATGCTTGCAGGACGGATAGCCAGAACAGCTCAAAAAATACTTTTGATTTCTGGACTTTTTCAGCTGCATAGGTTTTCCGCAGACAGGGCACTTTTTGTGTGCAAGAACATAATCCGATAACTTATCCGTTATCAAGTTTCCCTGTGCATCCTTTTCAACGGTTTTGGCTTGATCCATCACCTGACTCATTTCCAGTAATCCGTAAAGGATCTTTGCTGTGTGCGTTCCCCAAAAACGAATACATGGACGATTGTTAATAGCGCTTGTCCTACCTTCTATTTTGAAGCACGCTGCAGATTCTGGCATGCCAAACCATGTTACAGTCTTGTCGATTAATGCAATCGGATCTGTCAGATAGTGATTTTCTACCGCAAAATACTTTAACGTCGGATGGAGGTTCTTCTTCGATTCGGCTCGAACAAATACTTTTACTCCACGGCTTTGAGCTTCTGCAAGAGCCTGTGCAATTCTAGTGGTATTTATATCCGAGTTTGCCGGAGAATCCGGAATGTCAATCCGGACCTCACGCCTTGCAGTAGCCAAATCCTTAATGAATTCATCCACTTGATTTTCTTTTTCCACGAAATCAAAATAGTATTTTTCAAGGTCGTCATTCGGGCGAATTATTTCCGGAATCATGGGAGCTGTCGCGCGATAGCTTTTCAGCATTTGCATGAACATCAGATTTTCTGACATTCCTTTATTTCTCATGAACGATCCATTTGCTACGCAAATAAACTTCCCCTTTGATCGCGTCATGGCAACGTTAAAAAGTCTGTCAGCATAACGTCCAGCAGTTGATGCAATCAATGCCCCCGGGAAAGGAAGTCGATAGCAGTCAACTGCATCGTATACAATAACGTCCTCTTCAGAACCTTGGAACTGATGTACCGTCGCACATTTTATGGCATGCGGAAGCGCTTCCAGCTCATTGACGTCACGCACCATTGCATGTAGAAGCCGTGATTGTGCATGATAAGGAGTAATAATACCAACTTCCTGCGTCTGTGCTGCCTTTAACGCCAGCGAAAATGTCACAAATGCGCTCAGAACGTTTGCATGAGAGTCGTCACTGCTTTTAATACAGGTTGACATTGTTCCACTCAGATCAACAAACTCCATTGCACGTCCCGCGAATGGCTCTGCCATCACAGTTTTTTCTCGTTTTTCGGTCATTCCGTTCGCAGATTTCAGCAAGCCATTGTATATAGATCTGCCCGCAAAATCCGCAATTTCCGGATGCATACGATACTGCGTATCCAAGAGGCACAGCCATTTGTGATTGCTGCCTTGATCTACCGCCTGTGTGATTCCGCAATACTGAAAAATATCCGCATTCAGTGGTGACTCTTTGCTACTCTGGACAATAGGCGGAAGCTGTCGGAAATCGCCCATGCAGACAAAATTCTTTCGTGCAAGTTTAGCAGCATATGCTATCTGGGGTATCGTTGCCATACTTGCTTCATCAAAAATCACAACGTCAAAAGCACCATTACGAATTTCCTTATCAACAATGGCCTTTGAAACCGTCGTCGCTACAAATTTCGCATTCCTCACGCACTGACTTTCCGCTGCTCTGAGTTCCCGTCGAATCTCGTTGAGTTCTTTCTCCACCTGAATCAGTTTTGGATCATTTTTCTCCAAGCGCTTCTTTTCCGCTTGAAGCTGCGTTCTCCTTTTTAGCAGATCCGGATAATTATTGATTGCTAAATTGTATGAGGAGAGATAGGGATGCTCTGATATTCTCTTATCCTTCGGAAAACCATACCGGACGAGCTGTCCGGGGAAAACGTCATTTTTCAACGACGTCACACGAAGAATTGCACCATCAACGGAAACGTTGCTGTAGGACAACATAAGAACACGTTCGCCCTTGTCAATGTGAGCCCACGCAATTTTTGCAAGCGTTTGAGTCTTTCCTGTTCCCGGAGGTCCCCAAACAAATGTTATCGGTTGCTCCAGTGACATTCTTACCGCTGTCTCCTGCCCCTTGGCAATATCCGAATTGCGATAGTCGATCTCTTTCAACCCATTACAGATTAGGTCCTGTGCAATTTCCGATGGTTCAAGAGACAGATCCATAAGGCGCTCTGATACAGATTGGAGCAAATAGCAAGCCTCCGCAGAAATATTCAGCATTTCAACCTCTGCGCCCAAATCAAGTTCACTGATCAGGTAGACTGAAAACGCTTCACAATTCAGGATCTTACCGGAAATTTGCGATTGTCCCTTCCAAATTGTAACTGGCGTTCCTTCAGGATAATTAAGTTCATCTTCCGATTCAAGAAGGTACACAAATTGCCCGTTGTCTCGTCCGATTCGCTTACCTTCCTGAAGAAGGATATGCTTTCCACCTGTCATTCGAATGAAGGAGATTTCTGCGCTTAAAGCCATCC
>URQG01000145.1 GCA_900549895.1 uncultured Lachnobacterium sp. | reverse complement strand
TTACTACGCGTCTCGTGGGCTCGGAGATGTGTATAAGAGACAGGAATGTGAGCCGCATCTGCACATGCGGGATTCCGTCCTCCAGAAACGGATCCGAAACCACCTGAAATCCTTCCTTCGCATAATATCCGATTGCATACTGCTGCGCCTCAAGATAGATACCGCTTGCATCACAGTTCTCCCGAATCCACTGTACTGCCTGATGCAGGATTTTCCCGCCTAAACCGACTCCTCTCGCAACTGTCACCAACCGACCGATCTGCATCGTCCCCGGCTCGTCCACCTTCTCAAAGATGCGAAGACACGCCTGCACCGATCCGTCTTCCTCCTTGTAAAACATGTGCAGACTTGGATAATCAAGCCCATCAATATCGTAATACGGGCAATTCTGTTCCACAACAAATACCGCCTCTCTTGCCCGCAGTATCTCGTATAATTCTCTGTTTGTCAGTTCCTCAAATGTCTTTTGTACAAATTCCACCGGTACATCCTCCTGCTTAGTCTGTCTCTAAAATCAAATTATACCTTATCAATCAAAATTCCTCAATCCGCAGAATATGATTGTATGAAAAAACCCAGTCCTGTATAATAAATACAAACAATAAGGAGGACGAAATATGAAATTCATCTCATGGAACGTCAACGGACTGCGCGCCTGCGTCCAGAAAGGCTTTCTTGATTTTTTCCATACCATCGATGCAGATTTCTTCTGCATTCAGGAATCCAAGTTACAGGAAGGACAGATTGATCTGGATCTGCCGGGCTACCATCAATACTGGAATTACGCCGAGAAGAAAGGCTATTCCGGCACCGCAATCTTCGCCAAAGAAGAGCCCCTTTCCGTGGCATACGGCATCGGTATCGAGGAGCATGATAAAGAAGGTCGCGTGATCACACTTGAATACGACAACTTTTATCTTGTCACCTGTTACACGCCAAACTCCCAGAACGAACTGGCGCGTCTGCCTTATCGTATGACCTGGGAAGACGATTTCCTTGCCTATTTAAAGAAACTTGATGCGGTAAAACCCGTGATTCTCTGCGGGGACCTCAATGTTGCACATGAGGAGATCGATCTCAAAAATCCGAAGACTAACCGCAAAAATGCCGGTTTCTCGGATGAGGAACGCGCGAAGATGACCGACTTGCTGGGTGCCGGATTTACCGACACATTCCGCTTTTTCTACCCGGATGCGGAAGGCATCTACTCCTGGTGGTCCTACCGTTTTAAGGCGCGCGAAAAGAATGCGGGCTGGCGTATCGACTATTTCATTACGTCCAAACGTCTGGATGACAAATTAGAAAAGGCAGCCATCCACACCGATATTTTCGGTTCGGATCACTGCCCGATCGAGCTTGTAATTGACCTCGTATAGTAAAAAGAAAAGCAGTTTCGGCATGCATGCCGAAGCTGCTTTTCTTTCCCTGATACGCTAAATAATATAATACCACGACTCATCGTTCTCACCATGATGAAGCTTCTCATCATCACTGTGGAAAATAAGTTCCTGATTCTTGACACTGACTTTGGTTCCCTTGCTGACGGACTTGGTAATGAATGCGTTACCACCGACAACAACGCCTTCCTCAATGACGGTCTCGCCGCCGAGGATTGATGCACCGGAGTAGATCGTCACATTGTCCTTGATGGTCGGATGTCTGCGCACATCGCGCAGTTTCTGGCCGCCCTTGGTCGAGAGTGCACCGAGCGTCACACCCTGATACAGCTTGACATGCTCGCCGATGATCGTTGTCTCACCGACTACAATACCGGTTCCGTGATCAATAAAGAAATATTTGCCGATCGTTGCACCCGGATGGATATCGATACCGGTCTTGGAATGTGCTTCCTCCGTCATCATACGCGGAATCAGCGGCACGTTTAACAAGAACAGTTCATGGGCCAGACGGTATGTCGTGATTGCATAAAGTCCCGGATACGAGAAGATGATCTCATCCTTGCTTCGTGCTGCCGGATCGCCGTCATAAAACGCCTGCAGATCCGTATCCAGATACTCACGGATCTTCGGGATTCTCTTTAAGAATTCCACAGATGCCTTCTGCGCGAACTCCTCGATCTTATCCTCCTCATCCTCATCGTATGCCTTGGTATATTTTAATACAACAATGATCTGCTTATTCAGATGGAAGATCACATCCTCGATCAAAGTCGAAACCGTATGTTCCAGATTGTAAATTTTATAACTCTTATCACGGAAAAATCCCGGATACACGATGGACATCAGATTGTGCAAGATATCTATAATCTCTGCCTTATCCGGCTGATTGTAGATATCGCGCTTGTCGATCGCGCGCTCCTTCTTGTAATCCTCCAGGATATCGCCCAGGATTCCGTTAATCTCATTTTCGATAATGTTCTTCATAATGTGCATTCTCCTTCAAAAAGAAAAATCAATTCTATTTATCATAACACAAAGTAACGATTTATGAAACAAAAAACAGGCACCACTCCAAAATCATGTAGCAATGCCCGCGTTTTTATTCTTTACTATAGATTTCCATTTGCAGTCTGCATTCCCCTGCGTTTCGACAAATACTCCACCGCAGATAACGCTGCAACGTTTCCCTGTCCCGCTGCCTTAATATACTGATACGGTTTGCCCGCGATATCCCCGCACGCAAAACATCCCGGAATATTGGTCCGCATCTGCAGATCCACCTTCACATGATTCTCTTCAAGTTCAAGTCCCGGAACCAGATGCTCCGGAAGGATGCTCTCCCGCAATACAAAAACACAATCCACCGGATATTCGCCACCATCTGTACGGAGTGCTCCAACCTTATCGCCGAATATGCTCATCATCGAAGCAGATTCCTTCTTTTTGCTCTTATCTTCCGCTACGTTTGCAGCCTGCATGAAATCTTTGTTAGCGAAATCCGCAGCAACCGGCTGGTCTTCACTCTGCCCATTTCTTGTCGTAAGACTTGCCGCACCAACGATTTCAAGCGGCTTTTCCTGGATGATCTCCACATTCTCTGCCAGATGATACGGCTCTTTGTACATCGGAATGTAATACACCTTGCCGACAACTTCCGCAAGAAAATCCGCTTCCGCTTCTTCCTTCGGTCCGTATCCGATGATGGCTACCGTCCTGCCTCGATACAATGCCGCATCACAGGTCGCACAGTAGCTGACACCTCTTCCTAAAAATTCGTTCTCGCCCGGAAGCGGCTTATCCATCGTGACACCGGTTGCAAGGATTACACTGTCCGCCTCAAACATCTCGGTTCCTGCCTGAATGCCGAAATAATCACCCATCGCGTAGACTGTATTGATCTTCTTTTCGGCAACCTCGATTCCCATATCATCAAGATGCTGCTGAAATGCCTCCGCCATCTTCTCACCGCTGACAGACGGCAGTCCCAGATAATTCTGGATCATATGTGCCTTCTCAACTTTCGGGCTTAAATCCTTTGATCCGACCAACAAAATCTTTTTGTTCCTTACCTTCGCGGTAATCGCCGCCGACAGCCCCGCCGGTCCCGTTCCTATAATTACAATATCATATCGTTCCATATCACCATTTTTCCTTACTGTTAATGATTCGCAAACGCCTAAATTATTCTTCAAATAGTGGTGTGGAGAAATATCTCTCCGCCGTATCCGGCAGCACCGTCACAACCGTCTTGCCCGGTCCAAGCTTCTTCGCCAGCTGAATTGCGGCCGCCACATTCGTTCCACTCGAGATGCCACACATTAATCCTTCCTCGCGTGCTAAGCGTTTTGCCGTATCAAGTGCTTCCGCATCAGAGATTACATAAATATTATCGTAGATCTGCTGATTCAGGATGTCCGGAATGATACCATCTCCGATGCCCATCTGCAGATGCGTGCCGATCGTTCCGCCCGCAAGGATTGCTGCATTCTCCGGCTCCACAGCCCAGATCTCAATGTCAGGATACTGCGCTTTCAGCACCTCTCCGATACCGGTGATCGTTCCTCCGGTTCCGATTCCGGAACAGAATCCGTCGATTGGTCCCGCAACCTGCTCCATAATCTCTAACGCGGTATGATTCTTGTGTGCCTTCACATTGTTAATATTGGCAAACTGCTGCGGCACAAAAACACGCGGATCCTTCTCCTGCATGCGGAGCGCCGTCTGCAGACACTCATCGATGCAGGCTCCGATATCTCCGGCATCGTGGATCAGCTTCACGTCCGCGCCATAGTGTCGCACAAGTTTTCTGCGCTCCTCGCTTACGGAATCCGGCATGATGATCACAGTATGATAACCACGAACCGCTCCGACTAACGCAAGTCCGATTCCCTGATTACCGCTCGTCGGCTCGACAATGATCGTATCTTCCTTGATCAAACCTTCCTTCTCCGCTGCAAGGATCATCTCATATGCCGTGCGTGTCTTGATCGATCCGCCGACATTCAATCCCTCAAATTTCACATAAATATCCGCGCAGTTCTCATCCACCATGCGCTGTAACTTTACCATAGGAGTGTGTCCCATAGCTTCCAAAATATTATTATAAATCATAAAAATACCCCCAGAAGTTTTCTCTACATTAAATTATGCAGTGAATCACTTTGGGAGTCAATAGATTATCAATATATTTAGCCTTTGACCGCACCAACAATTCCGTTTGCAAAACTCTTCTGCAAAACAAGGAAATGATTAGATATTCTGTTTAGGTACAAACTCAATCTTAAGAGCCATTCCCATACCATCCGCTAATCTTTTAAGCAGATTAACAGAAGGATTTCGTGTTCCATTCTCAAGCTTGCTGATATCTGCCTGATTAATACCAGTACGTTCAGCAAGTTCCTTCTGTGTCATATTCTGGGAAGTACGAGCATCCACGATAGCTCTTATAACATCCATCTCAGGCTGAATAGCTTCATATTCTTTTCTGAACTCATCATCTTTTAACTGCTTAGAAAGCATATCATCAAATGTTCTCATCCTTCATCACCCTTTCTATAAAATCTTTTCTTCTATCCTTTGCAATCTGAATCTCCTCTTTAGGAGTTTTCTGTGTTTTTTTAACAAATCCGTTCGTCAGTATTATTGTTCCCTCATAATAGAAAAAATATAAGACTCTGGTAATATCACTTCCGAATTTGCAACGCAATTCAAATATTCCGTCATATAATCTCCTTTGTAAATATTATATGGCATATATGCCATAATGTCAATTATCCATTTAAAGTAACTATACCGAGCTATTTCTCAAAAAAACATATAGTAAGTGTGTAGTAGAGCACTTTTCCAGCCAAGAAATGGCTTATTTACTGGCTTTGTATGAGTATCTAGTGATATTGCCATGACATACCATCCTGTCTCTTATAC
>URQG01000144.1 GCA_900549895.1 uncultured Lachnobacterium sp. | reverse complement strand
TTCAATGATTTTGTCTAAAATCGTGTTCAGCGTAGAAGCCCGCCACCGGGTCAGCTCAGCCGGAGCACGCCGCCACAGGAGTTTCGCAATTGCCTAACACTTTATTTTGCAGATAAGGAGACAAGAAATCTATGGAGACAAGAATTGCTTTAATAGGAATTATTGTGGAAAACGAAGAAGCTGCGGAGCCACTCAATCATCTGTTGCATGAGTACAGGGATTGCGTGGTTGGACGGATGGGAATCCCGTATCGTGCGCAGGGAGTGAACATTATCAGCGTGGCGGTCGATGCACCACAGGATAAGATCAATGCCTTATCCGGAAAAATAGGAAGATTGGATGGCGTGAGCGCCAAGACGGTATATTCAAATGTTACATCAAATCATTGATCGGATTCGAGAACAACAGAATATCAGCCGCGAGGAGCTGGAAATTTTACTGACAACGGAAGATAAGGAAGCACTTGAGTATCTGAGGACGTCTGCGCGTGAGGTTGCGGATGCGGTGTACGGCAGGCAGGTGTTTATCCGGGGGCTGATCGAGTTTACCAATTACTGCAAAAATGACTGTCTGTACTGCGGAATCCGAAGGAGCAATGCGAAAGCGGATCGCTACCGGCTGACGAAGGAAGAAATTTTATCCTGCTGCGACAATGGGTATGGGCTGGGTTTTCGGACGTTTGTGCTGCAGGGCGGCGAGGACGCTTATTTTACCGATGAGCGCATCTGCGATCTTGTAATATCCATCAAAAAGCGTTATCCGGATTGCGCGGTGACACTTTCCATCGGAGAAAAAGAAAAGTCAAGTTATCAGGCATTTTTCGATGCGGGCGCGGACCGTTATCTGCTGCGGCACGAGACGGCGGATGAAGCGCATTACCGGAGTTTGCACCCGAAAGAGATGTCGCTTTCGCACAGAAAGCAGTGTCTGTGGGAACTGAAAGAGATCGGTTATCAGGTTGGCTGCGGATTCATGGTCGGCTCGCCGGAGCAGACGGTGGATACTTTGTATGAGGATTTACAGTTTATCAAGGAACTACAGCCGCATATGGTCGGGATCGGACCGTTTATTCCGCAGAAGGATACGCCTTTTGGCGAAAAGCAGGCAGGAACGCTGGATCAGACCCTTCGGCTTTTGTCCATCATAAGGCTGATCCACCCGCATGTACTGCTTCCGGCGACTACGGCACTTGGTACGATTCATCCACTAGGCAGAGAGAAAGGCATTCAGGCGGGTGCCAATGTTGTAATGCCAAATCTGTCGCCGGTTGCGGTGCGTGAGAAGTACCGGTTATATGACAACAAGATCTGTACCGGGGATGAGGCGGCGGAATGCAGACACTGCATGTCGCGCCGTATGGAGAGTGTCGGGTATCAGGTTGTGGTGTCGCGCGGAGACTATGTAGGTTGATATTTCACGGAAAATGCGAACTATATCATCCGGATAACTTTATGTTTTGTTCTCTTGTTATCCAAAATTTCGAATTCTTCGCAATAGCCGGTTCGCTTTTTTATGATTTATGTCCGCCAAAGTTTGGACAATTCCATGGCGGTTGTTCGTCTGAACACAGACTGCGTCCGAGAAATTTCGTGTTTGCCTTAATGGACGTTCGAAGGAAACGTGCCGTCGCTGGGACACCTGTTTGTGAGCAGCACAACATAGTGGCGTTCCTATAATCACGAAGCGAGTTTGGTCGCGACGGCTCATATCGATTTCGTGAGGACGTCCATTTAGGCAGACTAGAAATTTTGAGCGCATCTGTGTCAGACGGACACCGGCTCGGAATGGTTCAAACGTTGTCGAACACAAAAATTAAGCGAACCGGTTATGACTGAAGAATTCAAAAAATTTTGTCTAAAATCGAGAAAAAACATAAAGTTATCCGGATGATAAGATATCGGAATTTTGTAAAAGATAGAGCAAGTACACTGGGAGGAGATTATGTACGACGTAAAATCATTAAAGGCAGAGGAATTTATCTCTGATGAGGAAATCAAGGAAACACTGGCATTTGCGGATGCCAACAAGGACAATATGGAGATGGTGGATGCCATCATCGCCAAGGCAAAGGAGCGCAAAGGTCTGACCCACCGCGAGGCTTCCGTACTTCTGGCATGTGAGAATGAGGAGAAGATCAATGAGGTCTATGAGCTGGCGCAGCAGATCAAAAAGGATTATTACGGAAACCGTATCGTGTTGTTTGCACCACTGTATTTGTCCAACTATTGTGTCAACGGATGCGTATACTGCCCGTATCATCTGAAAAATAAGCATATCGCAAGAAAGAAACTGACACAGGAAGAGATCGTGAAAGAAGTTACCGCTTTGCAGGATATGGGACATAAGCGTCTGGCAATCGAGGCCGGCGAGGACCCGGTCAATAACCCGATCGAGTATATCTTGGAGTGCATCAATACCATTTATAGTATCAAGCATAAAAACGGCGCGATCCGCCGCGTTAATGTCAATATTGCGGCAACAACCGTTGAGAATTACCGCAAGTTGAAGGATGCAGGAATCGGAACCTACATTCTGTTCCAGGAGACCTATAACAAGGAGGGCTATGAAGAACTTCATCCAACCGGACCAAAGCATGATTATGCGTACCATACCGAGGCGATGGACCGCGCGATGGAGGGCGGCATCGATGATGTCGGACTTGGCGTACTGTTCGGACTTGAGGGCTATCGTTACGAGTTCGCCGGACTTCTTATGCATGCGGAGCATCTTGAGGCGGTACACGGTGTCGGACCGCATACGATCAGTGTTCCCCGTGTGAAAAAAGCGGATGACATCGATCCGAGCGCATTTGACAACGGAATCAGCGATGATACATTTGCGAAGATTTGTGCGCTCATCCGTATTTCTGTGCCTTATACCGGAATGATCATCTCAACCCGTGAGAGTCAGGCTGTCCGCGAGAAGGTTCTTCCGCTCGGCGTATCACAGATCAGCGGTGCATCCAAGACCAGTGTCGGCGGATATGCGGATCCGGAGGCAGAAAAGGAAGCAGAGGCGACTTCCGAGCAGTTTGATGTCAGCGATCAGAGAACGCTCGATGAGGTGGTCAACTGGCTGATGAAAATGGGCTATATTCCATCCTTCTGTACCGCATGCTACCGCGAGGGCAGAACGGGAGACCGTTTTATGGCGCTGTGTAAGAGTATGCAGATCTTAAATTGCTGCCATCCGAATGCTTTAATGACGCTCAAAGAGTATCTTGAGGATTATGCGAGCGAGGAGACGAAGAAGATCGGTATGGAACTGATCGACCGCGAAATCGAGAAGATTACGAACCCGAAGGTAAAACAGACCACCTATGAGCATATTCATGATATTTCAGAAGGAAAGAGAGATTTCCGCTTTTAGTTTTGGAGATATGTGATGATGTCTTAAGGACTGACAGATTCCAGGCAGACGTGAATTTGATGAATACATAGAGCAGCAGGGAGACTTGCTGCTCTACGTATATGGGAGGAGAAATGGCATGGGAACAACTTTAAATGATACACCGTCGGCGAACCGGCTGCATATCGGGGTATTTGGAAAAACGAATAGTGGAAAATCATCGTTGATCAACGCATTCACCGGGCAGGAAGTGTCGATTGCTTCGGATGTCGCAGGAACAACGACGGATCCGGTGTATAAAGCGATGGAGATCCATCCACTCGGAGCGTGCACAATTATTGATACGGCTGGCTTTGATGATGAGAGCGAGCTTGGTGCAAAGCGTGTGGAGAAGACGAGACTTGCTGCGGAGAAGACGGATGTGGCTGTGATTGTTTTTGCAGCAGACGGGATCGATAAAAAAGAAGAGGTGGATCAACTCCAAGAGATGGATTCGAAAACGATGGAGAAACACTTCGCGCAGGAACTGAAATGGTACCATTTTTTCAAAGAGAAAAATACGCCGGTGCTTTTGATCATCAACAAGGCGGATCTCGGGGATGCGAAGGCGCTGCAGAAATTTCTGGTAAAAGAGACGAACGAACATCCGCTCGTCGTGAGTGCCGCAAAGAATGAAGGTATTGACCGGATCAAGGAGGCTTTGGCTCGCAAGGTGCCGGAGAATTTCGGGGAGCGTCTGATCACGGGAACATTGGTCGGCGAGGAAGATCTTGTCATGCTTGTTATGCCGCAGGATATTCAGGCACCGAAAGGAAGGCTGATCCTGCCGCAGGTGCAGACGACAAGAGAACTTCTTGACAAGAAATGTCTGATCATGAGCGTGACAACGGACAAGTTTGTGGCTGCAGTCAAGCAACTGGTACAGCCACCAAAACTGATTATCACGGATTCACAGGTATTCTCTTATGTGTATGAAAACAAGCCGAAGGAGAGTATGCTGACTTCGTTTTCGGTGCTTTTTGCCGCGTATAAAGGAGATCTGCCTTATTATGTAGAGGGTGCAAAGCAGATGGATTCGCTGACGGAGCAATCGCGTGTTCTGATCGCGGAATGCTGCACGCATGCACCGCTTCAGGAAGATATCGGGCGTGTGAAGATTCCTCGTATGTTAAAGAAACGTTTCGGAGAGGGGATTACCGTGGATCATGTGAGTGGAATGGATTTTCCGCAGGATCTGCGCGGGTATGATCTGATCATTCAGTGCGGAGCGTGTATGTTCAACCGTAAGTATGTCCTGTCGCGCATCGATCATGCAAAGGAGCAGCAGGTTCCGATGACCAATTACGGAGTGACGATCGCGCATCTGACCGGAATTCTGCCACATGTTGTGATGCCTTAAAGATTGCCGAAATGATGTAACGGTGCTAGAATATTGTGAGCAAAAATGTTCGAAAAGAGTGACAGAGGATGAAACAGTCGGAAAAAATAACGAAATATGGCTATGAGATTGAACTCATCCGCTCGGACCGCCGGACGATCGCGTTGCAGGTGTATCCGGATGGTCGGATCGTCTGTCGTGCGCCGCGCCGCGCAACGAAGTGGGAAGTGATTCGGTTCCTGGACGAACACGAGGACTGGATCGCCGGCGCGTGGGAGAAGTTACAGAAGCGTATTGAAGCAAAGAAAAGCCGAAGCGCAGCATATGAAATTCCTGCGTATGAGTCGCTGACGGTTACGGATCGGAGAGCAATACTGGCGCATTTTGCGGAGCGGCTGGATCGGTATGCGCCGGATATGGGCGTGACGTACAACCGTGTCACGATCCGGAATCAAAAGGGGCGCTGGGGAAGCTGCAGCAGTAAAGGTAATCTGAATTTTAATTACCGGCTTCACTATCTGCCGCAGGAACTGATGGATTATGTTGTGGTGCATGAACTGGCGCACCGGCTGGAGATGAATCTGTCTCTTATACACATCTGACGCTGCCGACGATCT
>URQG01000143.1 GCA_900549895.1 uncultured Lachnobacterium sp. | reverse complement strand
ACTACGCGTCTCGTGGGCTCGGAGATGTGTATAAGAGACAGTTCTTATGTGTTTAAAGACGGAAGAGTGAATTACGAGAATCTTGATAAAATTTTTCAGACAGTAGGGAAGGAACATCTGGTGCTGGACCTGTCGTGCCGTTACCGCGAGATGCCGGATGACCGGAGCGGCTATTACATTGTGACAGACCGCTGGCAGAAGTATACGAATGAGCGGATGACGGAAGAACTGCTTGAGAAGTTGTCGGCGTATTGTTGTGAATTCCTTGTCCATGCGGTGGATGTGGAAGGTAAAGCAAACGGAATTGAGGAGCCGCTTGCAAAACTGCTTGGAGACTGGGCAAAGATTCCGATCACTTATGCGGGAGGAGTTCACAGTTTCGAGGATCTTGAAAAACTTGCGAAACTCGGACACAACAGGCTGAATGTTACAATCGGGAGCGCACTTGATCTGTTTGGAGGACCGATGATCTATGAACAGGTGATTCATTATATAAAGGAGAGAGAATGATGAGTAAATATACCAAAGAAGATATTTTTCAAATGGTGGAAGAGGAAGATGTTGAATTTATCCGTCTGCAGTTTACGGATATATTCGGGACACTGAAAAATGTTGCCATTACAGCAAGCCAGCTGGAGAAAGCGTTAAACAACAAATGCATGTTTGACGGATCTTCCATAGAGGGATTTGTTCGCATCGAAGAGTCGGATATGTATCTGTATCCGGATCTTGACACATTTACAATTTTCCCATGGAGACCGCAGCAGGGTAAGGTTGCTCGTATCATCTGTGACGTATATTGTGCAGATGGGACTCCGTTTGAGGGAGATCCTCGTTACATCTTAAAGCGACAGATCGGGAAAGCAGCAGAGATGGGATATACGTTCAATGTGGGACCGGAATGTGAGTTCTTCTTATTCCATCAGGATGAGAATGGGCAGCCGACCACGATTACGCACGAGAAGGCAGGATACTTTGATCTTGGTCCGGTGGATCTCGGTGAGAACGCAAGACGTGACATGGTGCTGACACTTGAAGATATGGGATTTGAGATTGAGGCGTCCCATCATGAGGTTGCACCTGCGCAGCATGAGATTGACTTCAAATATGATGAAGCGATGAATACGGCGGACAATATCATGACATTTAAGCTTGCCGTCAAGACAATCGCTAAGAGACATGGACTGTTTGCAAGTTTCATGCCAAAGCCTAAGTTTGGAATTAATGGTTCCGGCATGCATATCAACATGTCATTATCCAAAGACGGAAAAAATATTTTTGATGATGTAAACGGAGAATTGGGACTGAGTAAAGAAGCGTACTATTTTATCGGTGGAATCATCAAACATATGAAGGCGATTACCGTAATCATGAATCCGCTTGTTAATTCCTATAAGCGTCTGGTTCCGGGGTATGAGGCACCATGCTATATTGCATGGTCTGCAACAAACAGAAGCCCTCTGATCCGTATTCCGGCAAGCAGAGGGCAGGAAACAAGAGTGGAGCTGCGTAATCCGGATCCGGCAGCAAATCCGTATCTGGCACTTGCGGTATGTCTTGCCGCAGGACTGGATGGAATAAAGAAAGAGATTGAGCCGCCGACAGAAGTACCGGAGAATATCTATGAACTGGACGACGATGAGAGAGAAAGCAGAGGCATTGAATCTCTGCCGGCAGATCTGCATGATGCAATCGGTGAATTAAAAAAGGATGCATTCATTCAGGAAGTATTGGGACAGCATATCACAAATAAATATATCGAGGCGAAGGAAGCAGAGTGGATGCAGTACCGTACGCAGGTTACCGGTTGGGAAATCGAAGAATATCTGTATAAGATATAGAGATGATTTCAAAGATTAGGTGACAATGCAGTGAGTAACATAGTAATTGCGTTTCCTAAGAAGGAGACGGCCCAAAATATCAAAAAAATTTTATCACAGAGCGGTTACAGTGTGCAGGCGGTGTGCACAACGGGAGCACAGGCTTTAGCGAGTGCAAACAATCTGGAAAACGGAATTTTAATCTCTGGAAGTCGATTTATTGATATGATGTATATGGAAATCCATGATTATCTGCCGCCGGAGTTTCAGATGCTTTTGATTGCTTCACCGGCTTCCATACAGGAGCGTGAAGTGGAGAACCTGGTCTGTCTTGCATTACCGATGAAGGTACATGAACTTCTGCAGACACTTGAAATGATGGAAGGCGAGATCCATCGCAGACGCAAGAAAATGCGGAGAATGCCGAAGCAGAGATCCGAGGAAGACCGTCAGGTGATCGAGAATGCAAAGGCACTTCTTATGGAACGAAACAAGTTCTCAGAGGAAGAGGCACATCGGTACATACAGAAGCGGAGTATGGAGAACGGAACCGGTCTGGTGGAGGTCTCGCAGATGATCCTAAGTCTGATGAGGGAAGGTTAGTTTGCAGCCTTGGAAGTAACCCGGACTTTACAGTGATGTGATAAAATGCTAAACTGTATCTGTTTGGGATTAGTGCAATCTAACAGGCACGAGCGCAAACAGTGAAAGAAGTTCATAAATAATAAGAATCAAATAAAGAAAGAGAGGAACAACATGTTTCAGATTAACGATAATTATCAGAAATTGCCGGGCAGTTATCTGTTCAGCACAATCGGCAAGAAAGTAAGTGCGTATCAGGCTGCAAATCCTGACAAGAATATCATCCGTCTCGGCATCGGAGATGTGACCCAGCCACTTGCGCCGGCAATCATCGAGGCAATGCACAAGGCGGTTGACGAGATGGGACATGCAGAGACATTTCGTGGCTATGCGCCTGATCTGGGATATGAGTTCTTACGTAAAGCAATCGTAGAAAACGATTATAAGGCAAGAGGCTGTCAGGTTGAAATCGATGAGGTATTCATTTCAGATGGTGCCAAGAGTGATTCGGGAAATATTCAGGAAATCTTCGGTGCGGACAATCGTATCGCAGTATGTGATCCGGTCTATCCTGTATATGTAGACTCCAATGTTATGGCAGGAAGAACCGGTACATATGATAAGGCAACAGAGACATGGAGTAATGTCATCTATATGCCTTGTACCGCTGCAAACAATTTTGTTCCGGAATTCCCGAAGGAGACTCCGGATATGATCTATCTGTGTCTGCCGAACAACCCGACCGGAACAACGCTCACAAAGGATCAGCTACAGGAGTGGGTTGATTACGCAAACAAAGTTGGCGCAGTTATTATCTATGATGCTGCTTATGAAGCATACATCAGTGAGGATAATGTTGCACATTCTATCTATGAGTGCAAAGGTGCAAGAACTTGTGCAATCGAACTTCGAAGCTTCTCTAAGAATGCCGGATTTACCGGAGTGCGTCTTGGATTTACTGTTGTTCCGAAGGACTTAAAGTGCGGTGATGTATCACTGAACGCTATGTGGGCAAGAAGACACGGAACCAAGTTCAATGGTGCTCCGTACATTGTACAGAGAGCAGGTGAAGCGGTATATTCCGATGCCGGTAAGGCTCAGCTTAAGGAGCAGGTTGCTTATTATATGCAGAATGCAAAGACAATTAAGGAAGGTCTGAAAGAAGCCGGTTATACCGTATTCGGTGGTGTGAATGCCCCATATATCTGGTTAAAGACTCCGGATAACATGACATCCTGGGAGTTCTTTGATTACTTATTGGAGAAGGCCAATGTAGTAGGTACACCGGGATCAGGATTCGGACCAAGCGGAGAGGGATACTTCCGATTGACTGCTTTTGGTAACCATGAGAATACCGTTAAGGCATTAGAGAGAATCAAAGCTCTGTAGAATATTGGAAACAAATTCGCAAAAAGGCTAAAGATTTACGGAAGCTTGTCGATATAGATATCAGTAGTAGGCAGTGATATGGATTTAAACGGATTTAGATTTAGCATTGATTCAAGGAGGAGATTATGAGCGTAGCAAATATAGCGTCACAGACTCAGGTATATGATTCTTACAATGCGCAGAATGCAGCCAAGACATCGGATACTGTAAAGAAAGAAGATGCCGCAAAGAAGAGTGAGGTTGCCAAGAACGCGGATGCAAAGAATGATGGTGTTGTATATGATAAGAGCAATGAGACGTCCGATTCTTCCAAGAAGGCAACTTATTCTGTCAACAAGATGAGTGCTGATGATCGCGCCGCTTTGGTAAAGCAGCTTAAAGCCGATCAGGAATCGCGTCAGCAGCAGTTGACAAGCCTTGTTCAGCAGATGATGACAAAGCAGGCAACCACATATACAAACGCAAACGATATGTGGAAGTTCCTTGCGAAGGGTGACTTTACCGTTGATGCGCAGACAAAGCTGCAGGCACAGAAGGATATCGCAGAGGATGGATACTACGGAGTGCAGCAGACTGCGGATCGTTTGTTTGATTTTGCAAGCGCTTTGGCAGGCGATGATGTGGACAAGATGAAGAAGATGCAGACTGCGATGCAGAAAGGTTTTGATCAGGCGACAAAGGCCTGGGGACAGAAGCTTCCTGACATCAGCCAGAAAACTATGGATGCTGCAAATAAGAAGTTTGAAGAGTACTATAAGTCAAAGAACAGTGCATCAACAAACAACACGTCGACATCTGAGACAGAAGCGTAAAAGAAAGAGATACGAGCCCGGTTTTATGACCGGGCTCTATTTGTATCAATAGAAATGAGGACAAAATAAAGATTATGAAATATGATTTTGATAAACAGGTAAACAGAAGAGGAACCGGATCCTTAAAGTGGGATGTGCCGGAGAATGAACTGCCGATGTGGGTGGCAGATATGGATTTTGAGACGGTGCCACAGGTAAAGGAAGCGTTAGCTGCCCGTGTGGCACAGGGAATCTATGGATATTCGATTCTTCCGGATGAGTGGAGCAGATCCTATGTTGACTGGTGGAAAAAGCGTCACGGACTAGACCTAGATCCGGAGAAACTGATCTTCGTGACCGGAATCGTTCCGGCAATCTCGAGTGCAGTGCGTAAGCTTACGACACCGGCAGAGAATGTTCTCGTACAGACACCGACCTACAATATCTTTTTTAATTCTATCTACAATAATGGCAGAAACATAGTAGAGAATAAACTTCTCTATGATGGGGAGCGTTACCGTGTGGATTGGGGAAAGCTCGAGGAGCAGCTTTCGAATCCGCAGACGACGCTCATGATCTTGTGCAATCCGCACAACCCGATCGGTAAGATCTGGGATAAAGAGACGCTTGCAAGAGTTGGTGAACTATGTTCAAAATATGATGTTACCGTACTTTCCGATGAAATCCATTGTGACCTGACGGCACCGGGCAGAGAGTATGTTCCGTTCGCATCGGTCAATGAAACCTGCCGTAATATCAGTGTGACA
>URQG01000142.1 GCA_900549895.1 uncultured Lachnobacterium sp. | reverse complement strand
CTCGTGGGCTCGGAGATGTGTATAAGAGACAGAATATGGATCGTCCGAAAATCCAAGAACAGATGTATCAATTCGTGTTGAAATGAAATCGATCAGAATGCTATAATTGACTATAAAGATGGGGAATAAAAGGAGAAGATAGTAATGAAAAAGAAAATGAAGTTGAATAGAAACGGACGGATATTACGTGTTTTTGCAATTCTTTTGGTTATGCTGATGATTGTTTCAAATCTTCTTGTTGAGACACAGGCGAAAACAAGTAAAAAGAATAGTGAAAAAACGGATCAAAGAAGCGAATGTGCATATAAAAATAAAGAAAAGATTTATTTGAATAGAAACTGGAAGTACGCGGATCATGCAAAGATTACATCCGGTTATGCAGTGTTTTATAAAGCAAAAAAGAATCGCAAAGGCATCATTGTCGGAATTAATGCGGGTCACGGAACGAGCAATGTCGGTTCCAGGAAGACACTTTGCCACCCGGATGGTTCCGCAAAGGTAACAGGCGGAACAACAAGCGCAGGCTCAACGAAAGCAATCGCAGTCTCCGGTGGAATGACGTTTCACGACGGAACCAGGGAAAGTACCGTCACGCTAAGAATGGCAAAGATTCTGAAGAAAAAGCTTCTGGCGGAAGGTTATGATGTTCTTATGATTCGAAACAGCAAGGATGTTCAGCTTGATAATGTGGCAAGAACCGTAATCTGCAATAATGTTGCGGACTGCCATATCGCACTGCACTGGGACGGAGACGGTCTCAGATATGATAAGGGGTGTTTCTATATCGGAGTTCCGGAAAAGTTGAAAAGTATGAAGCCGGTCAAGAATCACTGGGAAGAACATGAAGCTCTGGGCAAAGCATTGATCAAAGGGCTGAAGAGAGAAAAGATAAAAATAAACGGTAAAGGTCGCATGGCGGTTGATCTGACACAGACATCGTACAGTACCATTCCGTCTGTGGATGTTGAACTTGGAAATCAGGCGTCTGACCACAGTAATCCCACACTTGTGAAGCTTGCGGACGGACTTGCTCGCGGAATTGACCGGTATATGAAGAAAAACTTACAGATGATCGAGCGGGATGCAATTGAAAAAGCAAAAAGAGAAGGATGATTTGTTTGTTTTTTGCAAAGCAATATTTGACGAATTGATCAAATAGCATTATAATACATCTATCTATGCATAGACTATGCATTTTGACAGGAGACAAGTGACATGATTAAAAGTATGACAGGATTCGGACGGTGTGAAGTTGCGGATGAGAAACGCAAATTTACCGTCGAACTTAAGTCCGTAAATCATCGTTATCTGGATGTGAATATTAAGATGCCGAAGAAACTTAATTTTTTCGAGAGTACGATTCGGAATCTGCTTAAAGAATACATTGAGCGTGGCAAGGTCGATGTCTATATCACATACGAAGATTATACGGAAGATAATTATACACTTCGATATAATTCGGCACTTGCGGCTGAATATCTCGGATATCTGAATTCTATGGCAGAAGAGTTCCATTTGGATAATGATATTCGTGTCAGCACACTTTCCCGATATCCGGATGTCCTTGTAATGGAAGAACAGGATATTGACGAGAAAGAATTGTGGAGCGGACTGGAGAAGGCTTTGCGTGGTGCCTGCGAACAATTTGTGGAAAGCCGTGTAAAGGAAGGCGAAGCATTAAGAAACGATTTATTGGATAAGCTGGATGCGATGCTTTCGGATGTTGATTTTATTGAAGAACGTTCTCCGCAGATCATGAAAGAATACAGAATGCGTCTTGAGGAAAAAATTCAGGAAATCCTTGGAGACCGACAGATTGATGACAGCCGTATTGCTACTGAAGTGACAATCTATGCGGACAAGGTCTGTGTGGATGAAGAAACAGTCCGGCTTCGAAGCCATATTATGACAACAAAAGACACCCTGATCGCAGGCGGATCGATCGGACGTAAACTTGACTTTATCGCGCAGGAGATGAACCGTGAGGCAAATACAATCCTCTCTAAGGCTAATAATATCGAGATCTCAGATGTTGGAATTAATCTAAAAACCAGTATCGAGAAGGTACGTGAACAGATTCAGAACATTGAGTAAAGAGGAAGAGTAAAAATGAGTAACAAAGGTAAATTGGTAGTAGTGTCCGGATTCTCTGGCGCCGGAAAAGGAACACTGATGAAGGCGTTAATGGAACAGTACGGTGATGACTATGCATTATCGGTATCTGCGACGACGCGTGATCCAAGACCCGGTGAAAAAGACGGCATTGATTATTTTTATGTGACAACGGAAAAGTTCAAGCAGATGATTGAAGCGGATGAACTGATCGAATATGCTCAATATGTGAAGAATTATTACGGTACTCCGAAAGCATATGTTCAGCAGCAGCTTGATCTTGGCAAGAACGTAATTCTTGAAATTGAGATTCAGGGTGCGTTAAAGATCAAAAAACAGTTTCCAGAAACGATTCTTTTGTTTGTTACGGCTCCAGATGCAAAGACTCTTCGTGATCGTCTGGTCGGACGCGGAACCGAGACACAGGATGTCATCAATGCGCGTTTGGCACGTGCCTGTGAAGAGTCGGAGGGCATTGAAAATTATGATTATTTAGTGGTAAACGATACTGTAGCACACGGTGTGGAAGTAATTCATCAGCTGATCGGCGATGAACGAAGCGGAAACACTGCACAGAATGCGGCATACCGTGTATCATCGAATATAGACTTTATCAATAATATGAAAGAAGAGCTTGTAAGCTTTTCGAAAGGAGAATAAAACTATGATACATCCATCCTATGTAGAATTAATGAAAGTTGTAAACGACGGTGTGGAAATCGGTGAGGAGCCGGTTGTTAACAGCCGTTATTCCATTGTTCTTGCTACTGCTAAGCGTGCAAGACAGATCATTGCAGGCGCTGAGCCTTTGATTGAAAATCCGAAATGCAATAAGCCTCTCTCTATCGCTGTAGAAGAGTTATACCGTGGTGAGGTAAAGATTGTTTCGGATGAGGAAGACAATAACGAATAGAGAAAAGGGGAGTGACGTCGGTCATTCCTTTTTTTAAGCGAGAGGATTTATGAAATTATTATTTATTTCACTGGGCTGCGACAAAAATCTTGTCGATTCGGAATATATGATCGGCATGCTGACCAGCCACGGAATTACACTTACGGATGATGAGACGGAAGCAGATATCATCATTGTTAACAGTTGTTGTTTTATTGGTGATGCCAAGGAAGAGAGTATTAATACAATTTTGGAGATGGCAGAACAAAAGAAGACCGGTGTGTGTAAGTCGCTGATCGTGACCGGCTGCCTGACGCAGCGTTATCAGGATGAGGTGAAAAAAGAGATTCCCGAGGTGGATGCCATTCTTGGGACAAACTCTTATGATGCGATATGGGAAGCGGTACAAAGTACTCTGGATCATAAGTTTTATGAGAATTTTCATACTTTAACCGGCCTGCCGACGCATACAACAAAACGAACCGTTACAACAGGCGGACATTTTGCCTATTTAAAGATTGCGGAAGGCTGCAATAAGAATTGCACGTATTGTGTGATTCCGTCTGTGCGTGGACGTTATCGAAGCGTTCCGATGGAGGAACTGGTAGCATCTGCAAAAGAACTGGTAAAAGGCGGTGTCAAAGAACTGATTCTTGTTGCACAGGAAACAACACTTTACGGTGTGGATCTGTACGGGGAGAAGAGGCTGCATAAGCTTCTGGATGCTTTGAACGAAATCTCCGGACTGTTTTGGATCCGTATTATGTACTGCTACCCGGAGGAAATCTATGAAGAACTGATCAATGCGATGATTCGTGACAAAAAGGTATGCCATTATCTGGATATGCCGATACAGCATTGTAATGATGAGATTCTTCGCAGAATGGGTCGTAAGACGAACAAAGCAGAACTGATCGAGCGGATTGCGCATCTTCGTGAGCGTGTGCCGGATATTACGCTTCGTACAACACTGATCTGTGGTTTCCCGGGTGAGACGCAGGAAATGCATGAAGAATTGATGCAGTTTGTCAATGATATGGAATTTGACCGGCTTGGTGCGTTTACTTATTCTGCGGAAGAAGGAACCCCGGCAGCTGAGATGCCGGATCAGATTGACGAGGAAGTCAAAAAAGACTGGCAGGCTGATGTTATGGAACTGCAGGAAGAAGTTATCTTTGATAAAAACGATTCGATGAAAGGCACAGAATTGTACGCGTTCATCGAAGGTAAGGTTGCCGATGAGAATGCGTATGTCGGAAGAACATACCGCGATGCGCCAAACGTGGATGGCTATATCTTTATCAACACAGATGAAGAACTGATGACGGGAGATATTGCCAAAGTTCGTGTTACCGGCGCTTATGAATATGATCTGATAGGAGAGTTACTATGAATTTACCAAACAAATTAACGCTTTTTCGCGTGATACTGATTCCGTTTTTTGTTTTCTTTTTACTGGCTCCGTATTTTGAAGGATATGGTAATTATGTTGCTGTTGTAATTTTTATTATTGCAAGTATTACCGATTTCCTGGATGGAAAGATTGCCAGAAAATATAATCTTGTGACGAATTTCGGAAAATTTATGGACCCGCTTGCAGACAAGCTGCTTGTGAGCTCTGCGCTCATCAGCCTGATTGCGTTAAATAAAATTCCGGCATGGATCGTAATTGTAATTATTGCCAGGGAATTTATTATCAGTGGATTCCGTTTGGTTGCAGCGGACAATGGTGTTGTAATTGCAGCAAGCTATTGGGGCAAATTTAAGACTGCATTTCAAATGGTGACGGTCATTGTGTTAATTCTTAATATCCCGGGAAAAGTTTTTGATGTGATCGGTACGGTGTTGATCTACATTTCGCTGGCACTTACCGTAATTTCGCTTATTGATTATCTTGCCAAGAACAAAGATGTCTTAAAGGAACAGAACTGATCATCTGTTACGGAGGTAAAACGATATGAGAATTATTGCAGGAACAGCGCGAAGCCTTCCTTTAAAGACGGTTGAAGGTATGGAAACACGACCGACGACGGATAAGACCAAAGAGACGCTTTTTAACGTCTTGCAGATGGATGTTCCGGGTGCCTATTTCCTTGATCTGTTTGCCGGAAGCGGACAGATTGGACTGGAGGCATTGAGTCGTGGTGCGGCCTATGCAGTGTTTATTGAGAATAATCGAAAAGCGGCTAAGTGTATTGAAGAGAATATTGCTTTTACAAAGTTTGATAAACAGTCGATGCTTCTTACAATGGATGTGATCAGCGGATTGCATTCGTTAGAGGGTAAGTATACGTTTGATCTTATTTCTGTCTCTTATACACATCTCCGAGCCCACGAGACGCGTAGTAATCTC
>URQG01000141.1 GCA_900549895.1 uncultured Lachnobacterium sp. | reverse complement strand
TGTGTATAAGAGACAGTATCAAGGTTTATATCCTTGAGGTAAAGGCAACTTCCAAGGGACCGAAGATCCTTGTTTCCAGAACGCATCCGGAACTTGTCAAGAGACTGTTCGAGTCTGAGGTTGCCGAGGTTCGTGAGGGAATCGTTGAGATTAAGGCTATTTCCCGTGAGGCAGGAAGCAGAACCAAGATTGCGGTATGGTCCAATGATCCGGACGTTGATCCGGTAGGTGCATGTGTCGGTATGAACGGTGCGCGTGTTAACGCGATTGTAAACGAACTGCGCGGCGAGAAGATCGATATCATCACATGGGATGAGAATCCTGCAATCCTGATCCAGAATGCACTTAGCCCGGCAAAGGTTATCTCCGTTATCGCAGATGCGGATGAGAAGGCTGCAAAAGTCGTTGTTCCGGATTATCAGTTATCTCTTGCAATCGGTAAAGAAGGTCAGAATGCAAGACTTGCAGCAAGACTTACCGGATTCAAGATTGATATCAAGAGTGAGACACAGGCTCGTGAGTCAGGAGATTTCATTGATTACGAGAATGATTACGAAGATGATTATGAGGACGAGGATGGATATTATGAGGACTATGAGTCTGATGAGAATACATCCGAAGAGTCCGGTTCTGAGGAATAATTATGGCAAATAAGAAGATTCCGATGCGCCAATGTGTTGGCTGCGGCGAGATGAAGGCGAAGAAGGAACTGCTCCGTGTCCTTAAGACGGAGGATGGGGTTCTGCTTGATGCAACCGGTAAGAAAAACGGAAGAGGGGCATATATCTGTGCCAATACCGAATGCCTGAAGAAAGCCAGAAAGTCCAAAGGATTGGAGCGTTCCCTTAAGGTTGCGATCCCGGATGAGGTGTACGACAATCTGGAAAAGGAGATGAGTACATTTGCATAATGATAAAGTGTTATCCATGTTGGGAATTGCAGCAAAGTCAGGTAATGTAGTTAGCGGCGAGTTTTCTACTGAAAAAGCGGTAAAGACCGGTCAGGCATATCTGGTGATTGTCTCTGTAGAGGCATCCGATAATACGAAGAAGAGTTTCTTTAATATGACGGATTTTTATCATGTGCCATGTTACTGTTACGGAAGCAAGGAAGATCTTGGAAGATGTATCGGAAAGGAGTTTCGTGCATCCCTTGCAGTTATTGATGAGAATCTGGCCCAGGCAGTGGAAAATAAGCTTGAGATGATAAAAACTGAATAACGGAGGTAATTCATTTATGGCAAAAATGAGAGTTCATGAACTCGCAAAAGAGTTAAATATAAAATCACAGGAAATTATTGATGCGTTAAGCACGACCGAGTATGCAGTCAAGAGTGCGTCAAGCGGTCTTGAGGATGATGCTCAGAAGGTTGTTCGGAGTAAGTTCGCACAGAAAGATGCTTCTCCAAAGGCGGAGGAGAAAGCTGCTCCTGCACCAAAGGCAGAGGAAAAGAAGGCTGCACCAAAGGCAGATGAGAAGAAAGTGGATGACGGCAAGGAACGTCCGAAAAAGAAGTCGAGCATTTCAGCAGTCTTCAATGCACAGTACAGCAAGCAGTCGAGAAGACCGGGACAGGGCGGAAACGGTAACGGAAATAACCGTGGCAATAACCGCGGCCCGAGAAGAGAGAATAACGGTGCTTCCAGACCGGAACAGCACAGCATTATTCGCCCGCGTCCGGTAGGCGAGCGCGCAATGCGCCCGATCAGTGAGCGTACCGCAAGTAATGTGGATGAATTTGCAGAGTCACGTCCTGCAAAGCCACAGAATCATGATAAGCCACGTCAGCAGAATAATAATCGTCCGAATGGAGATCGTAATGAACGTGGAAATCGTCCGAACGGAGACCGAAACGAACGAAGCAATCGACCGAACGGAGATCGCAACGAGCGAAACAATCGTCCAAACGGAGACCGAAACGATCGTGGCAATCGTGGCGGATTCGGAGGCAACCGTCCAAACGGAGATCGAAATGACCGCGGCAACCGTGGCGGAGACCGAAATGATCGCGGCAATAACAGAGGTCGTCTGGATAAGGAAATCAATCGCTTTAATAAGGAGAATGCAGTTGCAGCTCCGGATGAAGTAAGAGGCAAGGAGAGCCGTTCCAATGACCGCCGTAATAATAACAACAGAAGACAGGAACATGATAAGCTTGGCGGAAAGCGTCAGGAGAATTATGTAAACCTGGAGAAGCATGGTGGCAAGAAGAAGCCTCAGCAACAGCCACAGAAACCGAAGGAAGATGAAGATGTAATCAAGACCATCACACTTCCGGAGAAGATGACAATCCGTGAGCTTGCAGACAAGATGAAGGTTCAGCCATCTGTAATCGTTAAGAAACTGTTCATGAAGGGACAGATGGTTACGGTTAACCAGGAAGTTGATTTCGATGCGGCAGAAGAGATCGCATTAGAGTTTAACTATATCTGTGAGCCGGAGGAGAAGGTTGATGTGATCGCCGAACTTCTCAAGGAAGATGAGGAAAATCCGGAAGATATGGTTCCGCGTCCACCGGTTGTCTGTGTTATGGGACACGTTGATCATGGTAAGACATCCTTGCTGGATGCCATCCGTTCTACACGTGTGACAGACCGTGAGGCCGGCGGTATCACGCAGCATATCGGTGCATCGGTTGTATCCATCAACGGACAGAATATTACATTCCTTGATACTCCTGGACATGAGGCATTTACCGCGATGCGTATGCGTGGTGCAAATTCAACGGATATCGCAATCCTTGTTGTCGCAGCCGACGATGGTGTTATGCCACAGACGGTAGAGGCAATCAACCATGCCAAGGCAGCCGGCGTAGAGATCATTGTGGCCGTCAATAAGATCGATAAGCCAAGTGCAAATATTGAAAAGGTTAAGCAGGAGCTGTCCGAGTACGAACTGATTCCGGAAGACTGGGGCGGAAGTACAATTTTCTGTCCGGTTTCTGCACATACGAAGGAAGGTATCGACAATCTCCTTGAGATGATTCTTCTGACCGCCGAAGTATTGGAACTGAAAGCAAATCCGAACCGTAATGCAAGAGGTCTTGTCATTGAGGCTCAGCTCGATAAGGGCCGTGGTGCAGTCGCAACCGTTCTTGTTCAGAAGGGTACACTTCATGTCGGTGATTCCATTGCCTGCGGAAGCAGCTATGGTAAAGTCCGTGCAATGATCGATGACAAGGGAGCACGTGTGAAGAAGGCAATCCCTTCTACTCCGGTTGAGATCCTTGGTCTTAACAGTGTACCGGCAGCCGGCGAGACATTTGTAGTATGTGATTCCGATAAGGAAGCGAAGGCATTTGCTGACACTTATATTTCTGAGGAGAAGAATCGACTGATTGAGGATACCAAGGCAAAGATGTCCTTAGATGATCTGTTTTCACAGATTCAGTCCGGTAATATGAAGGAACTTGACCTGATTGTTAAGGCTGACGTTCAGGGTTCTGTTGAGGCAGTTAAGCAGTCACTTGTGAAACTGTCCAACGATGAAGTTGTGGTTAAGGTTATCCACGGCGGTGTTGGTGCAATCAATGAGTCCGATGTTATCCTTGCATCGGCTTCTAACGCGATCATCATTGGATTTAACGTTCGTCCGGATCCGGTTGCCAAGGTGACAGCGGATAACGAAGGCGTCGATATCCGTCTCTACAAGGTTATCTACAATGCGATCGAGGATGTGGAAGCCGCTATGAAGGGTATGCTTGATCCTGTATTTGAGGAGAAGGTAATCGGTCATGCAGAAATTCGTCAGATCTTCAAGGCATCCGGTGTCGGAAATATTGCCGGTTCTTATGTGCTTGACGGTGTGATGGAGCGTGGATGTAAGGTCCGTATTTCCCGTGAGGGCGAGCAGATCTTCGAGGGTGATCTTGCATCACTCAAACGTTTCAAGGATGATGTTAAGGAAGTTAAGACAGGATTCGAGTGTGGTCTTGTATTTGACGGCTTTAATGACATTCAGGAGTTTGATCAGGTAGAAGCTTATAAGATGGTAGAAGTACCAAGATAGGAATTAGAATGAGAAAAAACAGTATTAAAAATATTCGTATTAACGAAGAAGTTATGCGGGAACTGTCCAACATTATCCGCGGGGAAATCAAAGACCCGCGGATCAACCCGATGACGAGTGTGGTTGCGGTGGAAGTGGCGCCGGATCTTAAGACGGCAAAAGCTTACATCAGTGTGCTCGGTGATGAGCAGTCACAGAAGGATACGCTTGCAGGATTAAGGAGTGCGGAAGGATTTATCCGTATGAAGCTTGCAAAATCGATCAACCTGCGCAATACACCGGAGATCAAGTTTGTGCTTGATCAGTCGATCGAGTATGGCATCCGCATGTCAAAGATGATTGATGACGTAACAAAAGATCAAAAGGAGTCTATGGATGAGTAAACTGGATACTGTTCTTGCAGGCAAGACTTCAGTAGGAATTGCCGGACATGTGCGCCCGGATGGAGACTGTGTGGGATCGACACTTGCGGTCTACAACTACATTCGCTTTTATTATCCGAAGGTTGATGTGCGTCTTTATCTGGAACCGATTCCGAATATTTTCAAATTTATGGCACATTCCTCGGATATTCGAAATGAATATACGGATGAGATCACATTTGATCTGTTTATTGCAGAGGATTGCGGCGATACAGGAAGACTTGGCAATGCTGCAAAATATTTTGAACACGCAGCGCGTACATTCTGCATTGATCATCATGTGAGCAATCAGGCGTTTGCGGATGATAATTATATTTTTCCGGATGCAAGTTCGACCTGTGAGCTTGTGTTTGAACTGATGGACGAAGAGAAGATCACCAAAGAGATCGCAGAATGTCTGTACACCGGCATGGTGCATGATACGGGCGTTTTCCAGTATTCCTGCACCTCCGCAAAGACGATGAACATTGCCGGACGTCTTATGGACAAAGGCATCGATTATTCCAAGATCATCGATGATACTTTCTACACGAAGACATACAATCAGAACCGTATCATGGGACTTGCTCTGGTCAAAAGCAAGCTGTACCTTGGCGGGCAGTGTATTGTAAGCTCGATCACACAGGATGAGATGCATGCGTACGATGTGCTCCCGAAGCATCTTGATGGTATTGTCAGCCAGCTGCGTGTGACAAAAGATGTTAAAGTTGCGGTATTCCTTTACGAGAATGAGGACGGAACCTATAAGGCAAGTTTCCGCGTGAACGGAGAGTTTGATGCTGCTTCTCTTGCAATGAAATTCGGTGGCGGCGGACATGTGAAAGCAGCCGGATGTACGATGCAGGGTGCATTGGATGAAATCGAGTCAACACTTGTCGATGAGATTGCGGCAAGATTATAGTTTTTACAGGTTGGAACATGATTAACGGAATTGTAA